>JAHDBT010000269.1 GCA_020630215.1 Bacteroidota bacterium | reverse complement strand
TACGCCAATCGTAGCAGAACCAGCTAGTATAGATGGTGCTGTAGTTGTGGAAGGTATCGGTGTTGGTGGTATTGTAATAACATTAGTAGACGAAAATGGCACGACCATAGGAACTGTTATTACCGACGAAAATGGTAACTACGAATTCCCTGATGTACCAGCAGGTACTTACACAATTGTAGTAGGTCAAGGTCCTGATAACACAACACCAAGCACACCAACTACAATTACAATTGTAGTAGAAGCAGGTGTAGATGTTGTTGCGCCAGGATTTGGATTTACCAACTTACCAGACGAATGTATCAACCTTTCAGTAATGCACGATGTAGTTTGTGACGGAGAGAATGCTTATACCATAGCAGTAATTGTTACAGGTGGTGAAGCTCCATACTCAATTGGTAGCCAAGTAAGCCCAAGTGGACAATTTGAAATTGGACCATTTACAAATGGCATGGCTTACAACTTTACCGTAACAGATAACAACGGCTGTACTTTAAGTGTACTAGAAGCTCCTGAGCCATGTACTACTTTACCAGTTGAAGTTATCAGCTACACAGGCGAAGTATTAATCGACGGAAACTTATTGAAGTGGGTAACTGCTTCAGAAGTGAACAACGATTACTTCACCCTAGAAAGTTCTACAGACGGTGTTAACTTTGCAACAATTGATACGCAAGACGGATTAGGTACTAGCTCAACAGGTACTACCTATAACTTCTTAGACAAAGATGCTCCTGCGGGCATTAGTTACTACCGATTAAGTCAAACCGACTTTGATGGTACAACTACCGAAGTAGGCGTAATTAGTTTAGTACGTGGTGAGTCAGGCTTATCTATAGGTCTTGCTCCTGTACCAGCTATTAGTTTTGTAGATATACGCATTAATACAGCTAAAACAGAAGTAGTACAATTAAACATCTTAGATGTTAGCGGTAAACTAGTTGCAACACAAGCACTAGAAACTATGGCGGGTGTTACTACTACTAGAATAGATGTAAGCAACTTTGCAGCAGGTACGTACTTAATGGTTGTAGAAAGCAGCCAAGAAGTAATTACGCACAAGTTTGTGAAGAAATAAGAGGGAGTATATTAAATATATTCTTGGTAAAAGAACCCCAAGTCGGCAACGGCTTGGGGTTTTTTGTTTTTTGGAGATGATTGGTGCCTTACTTACTAGCAAATGTTACCCTAGGATCAGCAACAGCATACAACATATCTGCCACTAGGTTACCAATCATCGTTAGGATAGCAGCGAACATGAGTACCGTATACACAACCGGCCAATCTCTAGCAATGATGGATTTATAGGCCAGTTCTCCCATGCCTGGAATACCAAAAATTACCTCAATTACCACCGAACCAGCAATAGCAGCTGGAAAAACGTAAGCAAACATGGTAATAATAGGAAACAAAGAATTACGGAAAGCGTGTTTCCAAATAATTGTTTTTTGGTCCAAGCCTTTGGCTTTGGCAGTACGGATATAATCCTGCTTAATAACGTCTAACATGCCACCACGCATTTGCCGAGCAATAAAGGCTAAAGAACCGTAAGTTACACATAGGATAGGTAGCATGAGGTGATGGGCAATGTCGAAAAAGCGAGTCATAAAAGGTGCATCCTTGGGTACATCACTAATGCCGCCCGATGGAAATAGGTTGAGCCAAGTACTATACTCTGGTGATGTAAAAAATACGATGAGCAAAGTCGCAATCCAGAAACTTGGTAAGGAGTATAGGATAAATAGTAGGGTAGTGGTAATGCGGTCGTATTTAGAATCTTTGCGTACGGCGGTAGAAATTCCTAGGGGAATAGATAGCAAGTAGGCTAGGAGTATAGAGATGAAATTGATGAGGAGCGTCCAACGTAAAGCATCCCACATTTTGTTGGCTACTGGGCGGTTATCTAGGTAAGAATAACCAAAATCACCCATAAAAAAGTTGGTAATCCAATTGTGGTATTGGTTGTTCATGCCGTACCACTTTATAGAAGGAATGTACTTTTTAAAAGGTGTAGCATCATTTTTAACGGAGGCATAACTCGCCAACAATTCTTGCGAGGTTTTACTAAGATTTACTCGCATTGAGCTATCTACTTTTACCGCTTCGTCTATCTCCTTCAATAAGCGGTTCACTGTTCCATCTTGGTTATTAATGTACAAGTCTTTTACATTACTACGCACCGTTCTTTTTGATTGGTGATTCAAACTGTCGCCTGGTATTAGCAAGGCTTGGCGTTCGAGCTTTTTAAGGGTTTCGTAGTACTTGGCAATGGCTGGCCAGTTACCATAACTATCTACCAAGCTACTCACATTATCTCTTTCCGATTGATTAACGATGTTGTGCAAGGTGTCGGGATAACTGGCAGAAGATAAGCCGAAGTAGAAGGCGGGTAAATTTAAGCCCAATCTTTCGGCGGTTTCCTTGTAGGCTTTTTCGCCTGCGAGCATATCGGTCAATTGTCCGCTATCACTATTGCCGCCGCCCTTCGTTATCATCTCTACAGGATCGCCAGGAGCTAATTTACTCAAGGCAAAAGCCATTAAAGAAATGATGAATAAGGTAGGGATAAAAATGAGTATCCTTTTTATAATGTATTCAAACATATTGGGGTTGTTGGTAATTGGTAGATGGTATTTTAAACGGTTCCGCTTCGCTGCACCGTTTTTTAGTAGTTCGTAATTAGTTGTGTTAATACCTACTATCTTTTCAAAAAAAAGTAGGTATTACTCCCTAAAAAATATCAAAATTTGGATGGCCCAGATTTATGGATATTTTTTTTACGAAAAAAAAACGTCAGCAGGAAACTGACCCCTGACTACTGAAAACTGGCCACTCTAATTAAAAGTCGCCAGCATAAAAACTGACTGCTGACAGCGAGCGCAGCGAACGATCTGACAACTGACTGCTATTCTAATTAGCTTTCGCTGCTCCTTTCTTCAATACAAATTCTGTTTCATTATAACCAGGTCGTGCTACCGATGTAGGTGCATTCTCGAAACGTTTGTGGATGGCGATGCGCTCTTTGGGTGATGCTACGAACACATAAGGTTGGTCGTCGTAGATGAGTTCTTGTATGCGGTGATAGAGTTTGGTGCGTTTGCCTTCGTCTAAGGTACTGCGGATATCTTCAATAATTTTATCCGATTCGGCATTGCCAAAACCTACTTGATTACTACCATCAGGAGAGTCCGACTCAGTATGCCAAACTTGTTTTAAATCATCTGGAATTGGCGATTGTACCCATCCTAGGCACTTCATATCAAACTCGCGGCGTTTGTTGCGTTCTAAGAAAACCGTCCATTCTAAAATTTCTACGGTAACTTCAATTCCTGCACGTTTAGCGTTTTCTTTTAATAAAATACCAATGTTTTTACGGCGGTCACGACCCGCGTTTGTTGTAAAGGTAAGTTTCATCGGTACTTTTTTGCCATCAATCATTTTATCTACAATACCATCACCGTCGGTATCTTCCCAGCCTGCTTCCTTTAATAAGCTCACGGCTTTATCTACACTAAATGGTATATCTTTTAATTTTTTGTTGTAGTAAGATTTGGTAGGGTGAATAGGTCCATTAATTTTTTCGCCTAAGCCATACATCAATACATCAATAATTTCATCTCTATCTACTAAGTGTGCAATAGCACGACGTACACGCTTGTCTTTAAGCTTAGGATTTTTGCGGTTAAAACCAATATAATCGTACGATAAAAATACGGGAGAGTGCATATTGTAATAGCGAGAAAAAAGCTTGTTGTCTTTTAGTTCTACAAAGTCGCTTTCTCTAATGCTACGAGATAAGTCCATGCCTTCGTCTTTCATCGACGTAATGGCGGTTGTCCAATCGGGTACAATTTTGTAAATGATTTTACTAGGTGTTGCTTTTAAATCGGGCACTTTATCGCCCCACCAATTTTTCTTTTTGGTAAGGGTAATGCGCTGTCCTGTTTCCCATTCGGTAAATTCGTAAGGACCAGCACCTACTACAAAACCCTTTTCTCTCGAATATTTTTCTGAGTTATACCCTTTGGCAAATGCTTGAATATCCGAATTGTTAATCAATTGGTCTCTATTTTTAGGATCGTTTAATTGAGGGATGGTGAATTTTTTCATCAAACCTTTAGGATCATAAATATAGGGAGGTAAAATAGTATAGCCACTAAATGCTTCTGCTAGGAGGTAGCGATCTTTGGAGAAGATGGTAAATTTTTTGGGATTCTTTGGGTCTATTTTTATATCGTGAATAAACTCCATATAGGGACGGATATTTGCCGCATCTACTTTAGGATTTTTAATTATTTTCATGGTGAAAACATAATCTTCTGCAACAATAGGCGTTCCATTATCCCAAGTTGCTTCGGGCCGTATTTCGTAGGTTAATGACATGCCACCTTTGTATTTGCCCTCATTAATTTCTTTAATTTCGGGGCGGCTAACAGCTAATTGTCCTTTGTACTTTAACGATTGAGGATCCATTGTAAGTAAGCTATAAAAAATATTGCCTTCTACATAAGTAGAATTGGCACTACTTGATAATATCGGATTCAGTTTATCGCAATCTTGTAGTTCGTGAATGGTTACCGAATTATCGGTTGCTTTTTTACTGATCGAAAGGATGTCGCCATCTCCATCGCTGTTTCCTGCGCCAGCACTATCGCCGCCGCCGCAAGCGGTAAAAGACAATAAAAGTACAAACCCTGTTAATAGGGCTATCCATTGGTTAGTGGTCTTTGTCATAAAAATATGTTTTAGTAGGTATTGGGTAATTAAATTTGTTTCTTTTTTTTATGTAATTAGTTGCCAATTATTGGAACTTTAAACGCAAAATAAGGATTTAACATAATACCTTATTCCATTTTTTTTAATAGTTCCATTTATAATTTCCCCTAAAAATAGAAATAATTCATTACTTAGCAAAGTAAGCGGTGTTTTAGCTGTTAAATTAAATAGATTAAAAGCTTGCACTAACAGCAGTTTGGGTTTTTTGGCTTGTTTAATTGGATACCGTGTACTAGTAAACAGAAGCATAGTAGGAGTAAGGATTTGCTAGGTAAATAACTTGTGCTAATTTGTATAATGGATGGTGAAAAAAGGGCAAGGAGTCTGTTTGTATAAGCTATTTACGCTTTTCTTTTGGTGTAGTGTGTAAAGCATAAGGTATTTAGGAACGCAAAATAAATAAATCTAAATCGGATAAAAGCTTGTAGGTCTTACTATGAATTTATTATCTTTGACGAACTTTTTTGGCGTACAAAAAAAATTAGGAACAAATGGCAGAAATAGTAAGAATGCCCCTGATGAGTGATACCATGATAGAAGGGGTTATTGTAGAATGGCATAAAAACGTTGGCGACACCGTAGAATCGAGTGAGCTATTGGCAGAGATCGAAACCGACAAGGCTACCATGGAGTTTGAAGCTCCCGAAGATGGGGTGTTGCTGTTTCGGGCAGAAATGAATGTGCCGATTCCAGTAAACGATATTTTAGCCATTATTGGAGAAACAGGTGAGTCCATTGATGCCATTTTAGCCGAAGAGAAAGCGAAAAAAGCCAGTGAAGGGGCTGCTAAAGAAGCGGAAGAAAGCACTCCGCCGCCACCGCCGCCAGCACCTGTTGTTACTGCGAGTCCAATTGCGCCACCTGCTCCACAGGTACAAGTAGCACCTGCTGCGCCAGTAATGGTTGCCAACAATAATAATGGACGGATTAAAGCATCGCCACTAGCCAAAAGTTTAGCGAAAAGTAATCAGGTAGATATTAGCTTAGTTGCAGGAACTGGCGATGAAGGGCGAATTATTAAGCGAGATATTGAAGCTTATATTGCCAATCGTTCGCAAGCACCTGCGCCTGCGGTAGGAAGTCCGGCTGCTGCCCCTGTAATGCCAATGGTAACCGTAAGCGGACAAGAAAGCTTCGAGGAAGTGCGAGTATCACAAATGCGTAAAACCATTGCTCGTCGTTTGGGCGAAAGCAAATTTCAAGCGCCACACTTTTACCTCACCATCCAAATCAATATGGATAAAATGATGGTAGCTCGTAAAAGTATGAATGCCATTTCGCCTGTAAAAATTTCTTTTAACGATATTGTGGTTAAAGCAGCAGCGGTTGCTTTGCGACAGCATCCTGCGGTAAACAGCTCGTGGCTAGGCGATAAAATTCGCTACAATCACCACATCAATATAGGCGTGGCCGTAGCTGTTGACGAAGGTTTACTAGTACCCGTATTGCGTTTTGCCGACCAAAAATCGTTGAGCCAACTAGGAACCGAAACGAGAGCTTTAGCTGCCAAAGCCAAAGAAAAAAGCTTGCAACCTGCCGAAATGCAAGGTAATACGTTCACCATTTCTAACCTCGGCATGTTTGGTATTGAGGAGTTTACCGCCATCATTAATCCGCCAGATAGTTGCATCATGGCCGTAGGAGGCATTGCCAAAGTCCCTGCCGTAATTGACGATGAAATTAAAATTGCCCACCTAATGAAAGTTACCCTCTCCTGCGACCATAGAGTAGTAGATGGCGCAACAGGTGCCAAGTTTTTACAAACTTTTAAAGGTGTGTTGGAAGAACCGTTGGGCTTGTTGATTTAGGAGGGTAATGGATTTTGGTTTTAAAATGAAAAAATGCTTGCTAGTGCAACTAGCAAGAACAAAACAAAAGCATCAAGAAAGAACTAATATTCTAGGCTTGGTGCTTTTTTGCTTTTAGGATTGTTGTTAATTTAATGTTTAAGCAAGCACAAAACAATTCAGCAATTTGACACCCAACAATTAAACACAAAACAGTTTAGCAATTAACCAATTTAAACACCATGAACAAAAAAACACTAGTACTCGGTGCAAGCACCAATCCGCAGCGTTATTCTAATATAGCAGTTAACCGTTTGCGAAGTAAAGGGCAGGAGGTAGTAGCTTTTGGCAACAAGGAAGGTGATATAAATGGACAAGTTATTGAAACCCAACAAGCTCCATTTAAAGACATACACACCATCACCATGTACCTAAGCCCCGCCCGACAAGCGCAATATTACGATTACATTTTCTCTTTAAACCCCCAACGCATCATTTTTAATCCTGGCAGCGAAAATGCAGAATTAATGCAACTCGCCAAAGATAAAGGCATTGAAATAGCGGTTGCTTGTACATTAGTCTTGCTTTCAACAGACCAATACTAATAAAAATAGATCAATACTAAAAAATTATGCTTAAATTTGCACTTTAATTTTTCTATTAAACAGCGCAACATGCTAATTAACTTGAGTTACTTAACGAGGAGCGCAAGTAAATGACCTGACTACTGACCACTAAAACACGTCAGCAAGAAAACTGATAGCGCAGCGTTCTGACAGAGAGTGCAGCGAACGGTCTGACAACTGACCACCAAAACACGTTAGTATGAAACTGACAGCGCAGGGGTCTAAAAAAACAAAGTATGCTTCAAAAACTATTCATAAAAAATTACGCCTTAATAGATGAGTTAGAACTCAACTTATCTAATAAGCTGAATATTATTACAGGCGAAACAGGCGCAGGGAAATCCATAATACTAGGCGCATTATCTATGATACTTGGGCAGCGAGCCAATGTAGCGGCACTTAAAAATCAAGGGAGTAAATGTGTAGTAGAAGGTACGTTTGATATTAAGGCTTACCAGCTAAACTCTTTTTTTGAGCAAGAAGAATTGGACTACGAAGAGCAGACCATTATTAGGCGAGAAATTAGCACTTCGGGAAAATCGAGGGCTTTTATTAATGATACGCCCGTTAAGTTGCAAACCTTAAAGGAACTGACGGAGCAATTGGTGAACCTACATGCCCAGCACCAAACCCTGCATTTATACGATACGCAATACCAATTATTTATTATTGATACCCTAGCAGAACACACGCCGCTGCTAGAAAAATACCAAGCTTTATTTAAAGCTTATCGGAAAAACCAACGCAAACTAAAAAAGCTTACCGACCATTATTTACAGCTTCAAAAGGATTTAGATTACATTACTTTTCAGCTAAACGAGTTTGAAGAAGTGGGCTTGCAAGACCCTGCCGAGCAAGATAAATTAGAAACGGAGGTGAAGCAATTAAACAATGCTGAAGAGATAAAAAGAGCTTTATCGGAAAGTACACATGCCATAGAGGAAAGCGAACAATCGGTTGTGAGCCAAATTAATGTGATTAAATCGGCGTTGGCTAATATTGCGAGTTTTAACCCAGAGGTAGGACAATTGCACGAACGCATAGAAAGTGTAAGCCTCGAATTGCAAGACATCAGTTCGGAGTTGAGCCGCCTAGAAGACGACGTAATGATGGACCCTAAAAGAGCCGTAGAAATAGAAGCTCGACTGGATTTGATTTACCGCCTACAAAACAAACACCAAGTAAACAATATTGCTGCTTTAATAGATATAGAAACCGCACTAGCCGAAAAAAGCAGTTCCGTAACCGCCTCCGATTCCGAAATTCAAGCCCTCAAAGATTTACTAGCACAACAGCTAGAAAAATTGCTCGCAACGGCCAAAAAAATATCCAACAATCGCAAAAAGCAAATTCCCGTTTTTGAGCATAAAATTAACAACCTGCTTACCAAAGTAGGCATGAAAGATGCAAGCATTAAAACCCAACAAGTAATACTAGGAGAGGAGGAATTAGGCTTAAATGGCATCGACCAAATTGAAGTGCTATTTGCGGCCAATAAAGGCAGCAGTCACGCCGAATTAAAAAAAGTAGCTTCTGGTGGTGAGTTGTCTCGGTTAATGTTGTGCATTCAATCGTTAGTAGCAGCCAACACAGCCCTGCCTACCCTTATTTTCGATGAGATTGATACGGGAATTTCGGGAGAGGTAGCTTTAAAAGTAGGTAATGTAATGCAAAACTTAGCGGTGAAACACCAACTAATCTGTATTACCCACCTCCCACAAATTGCCAGCAAAGGACACAGCCATTATTTTGTATACAAAGACAATTCAAGCGAACGAACCATTTCTCGAATTAAACAATTGAGCGAAAAAGAACGGGTTACCGAAATTGCCAAAATGCTTAGTGGCGATGCGCCTGGTAAAATGGCCCTTGCCAATGCCAAGGAGTTGTTGAGTTGTTAAATTGTTTTATGGCTGAATTGTTTTTTTATATGTTGATATTGTTCTGTTAGAAAAATAATGATTCTATAAAAAAGGTTCTCTTCTAATTATAGGAAGAGAACCTTTTGCGTTTGTAGCCTTCATTAGATGGGCCGCACCTACGGCGCTTGTTCATTGCATATTTGGATTTCTATAAACAGGTTGTACCTACGGCACAAAAAGTCAATCATCAAAGTTTTTAACAATTTTGTTTATTGTTATTACTAAAATCGAAGCTAGTAGTTCACCGGTTACTGAGCGTAGTGGAATGTGCTAGGTGAACGGGCTTTAAACTAGCGACAAAATACGTTTCCACACATCTTTTCTAACACGTTGGGCTTCACTCAGTACAGGTACTTCGACTATGCTCAGTAACCGAAAAGGGGAATTGAAACGATAAATTATTCTGATGTTAACTA
>JAHDBT010000004.1:35383-47667 GCA_020630215.1 Bacteroidota bacterium | reverse complement strand
AAAGATGGAATTACAGTTTGAAAAAAATAACTTACTACCAACTACCAACTACCAAAACCAACTATTTCTGCAACAACTGCACTTCAAAATCATCAATAAACATTGGGCTTGCATGGGGATTATGTACATAAATTTTCACATAATCGGTTGCTTTTAAGCTAGGCGGAATTTTTACATCTAGCCAAACCTTATCCCATGTTTTGGGAATGCCATATAAATGGTTGGCTTTGCTAATGGTATGGTTGCCAATAAGGTTGTTTAGTTTTACATGCCGATATAAAATAGGTGTTCCATCAGCACTTTCAAAGCGAATAACTAAGGTAGAAAATTTGGAGTAGTTCCACAAATATTTCTCAAACCAAGCCTGTACGCTTGCTCGTATCCATTGTTCCTTATTGTTGTTGCCTGCTGTAATAGTTAAATCTTTTAGCGGCTTATCAATGGCGGTTAAAAAAGGATAGTTTTTATTTACAATAATCGAAATACTATCAGAAGCTGCTTGTTTTTTAGTGCGGTTGCTAATGTTGGTAGTCGCATAGTTTTCTTGAAATAAAGTTTGCTGTGGCGTATATCCTGCCGGTGCAAAAATATCCTTGTATTCAAACTGTTTAATTACCTGCTTATCTATTTTGGTTTTGCCAAAAATCAATTTATATACATAAGGATTCATGCCTTCCGAAGAAAACATTTTGTGGCGGTATTGCCAATCTTGAAACAAATTGAGCAACATGGCTCCTGCTACAAGTACAGCGGTAAGGTAGCGCAGGGCTTTTAACTTCCTACTCCATATCCAGCTTAAAAAGCTACACAAAGGAAACAGCAAAATGGCATACGATTGCACCAATGCTCTACAACCAAAGCTGCCGCCATACCACCAAACATCCCAACTAAAAACAAAATAAATATTGGCGATGATATACAGTAAAAATGGCCAAAATAAAGGTTTATACTTTTTATAAAACGGAATAAATCCTAGTAGGGCCAATGCCATTACAGGGGTGTAAACCAGCCAGCCTTTACGTATGCCTATTAAGCCTTTACTTAAATGCGGATGCAAAAAATCGAAGCCAATATTGCCATAGCTGTAATAAACCCAATCTCCCGTGCTTAGTTTCCAATAGGTAAATTGAAGCATTCCTACCAAAAAAGCAGTAAATACCAATGCGCCTAACTGGTGTTTGTATTGCCATATTAATAGCAAACGCTCTTTAATAGCCTTTACATTGGTAATGCCCCACAATATGGGAATAAAGGTCATTACAATTTCGGAAGGGCGTAAAAGGATGGCTAAACCAATACAAAAACCTAGTAAAATAGCATGTTTTAATTGGTGTTTTTCGTACCATTTAATGCTAAGGTATACACACCAAGCATAAAGCATAAAAAGGTAGGTGTGCGCCATTGGGTTTTCTAGTAGGCTGTAATGAAAATAGTTGGTGCCTATAATTAAAATAAAAAGGGTTGCGGCTACAAGTCCATCGGTAAAATAGCGTTTTAGCAGGTGTCGTATAAGTGCTAAACCTAGTAGGGAGTAAAAGCCTCCGCCTAGGTAAATGCTAAATTGATAAGGCAACGAAAACCCATCGGCAGGATAGGAACTAAGGGAGGCGATAAGATGTCCGAGGAGGAAAAAAGGAAAATAAAAAATGGATAAACCTAGCGTATAAGACATTATTTGGTTGCCGTTTTCGTGCGAGTGTGCTTGGTAAAAATAGCTACTCGGCTGATAGGTTTCCATGATTTGTGGAATAAACTTTAACTCCAACAAATCGCCATAAATAAAGGTGGCCGGAAGGTATAAATAATAGCCCATCATATCCCAACTAAGCATACTGTTATAGCCAGGGTAGGTCCACACTTGTTTGATGCACAAAAAATATAAAAATAACAGCAGCCATAAGCCAAGTACTAACTTCGACCATGAGCTACCAATGTTGTTATTGGCAATATGTGTTTGTGATTTAATAACGGCTTTAAGTTTTTGATTTTGTAGCAGTTAACCTATTCGTGCTTATCGGTTCCAACTTTTGTTGCTTATTGCTAAAATGGTTTTATTGCCAAATTGTTTTTTACCTGCTGGCGAAGTAGACTTAAACTAGTTGCGCCGATAGTTGTTAACTTTTTGCCTTTTTTAGTAAGCTTTTCGAAGTTTCTTTCAACAGCAGGCAAAATAATTTAACCATTTGACTATTAAAATTGGGGGTTTATTATAGGCAAATGGTTTAAGGTTAGCAATCATCTTGGTTTAGACCTTTTTTTACTTAGAAAAAAGTCCATATTTTATAATGCAATAAATGGCTCTAAAACCATCTCGCCAGTTTATTTTTTTTCCTTCGGCATAGGTGCGTCCATAGTACGAAATCCCTACTTCATAAATGCGTATATCTGGAATACGAGAAATTTTGGCGGTTACCTCTGGTTCAAAACCAAAGCGGTTTTCTTTTAGCCGCAGGCTCTGTATGCTTTTTGTTTTAAAAAGCTTATAACAGGTTTCCATGTCGGTAAGGTTGAGGTTGTTAAACATGTTAGATAAAAAGGTGAGCCATTTGTTGCCAATAGAGTGCCAGAAAAATAAAATACGATGTGGTTTACCGCCTATAAAACGAGAACCGTATACAACATCCGCATAGCCATCTAAAACAGGCTTAATAAGTAGGTTGTACTCTTCGGGGTCGTACTCTAAATCAGCATCTTGAATGGTGAGGTAATCGCCAGTTGCGTGCAAAATACCGGTATGTAATGCTGCGCCTTTTCCTTTGTTTACTCCATGTTTAAGATACTTTATTTCTACCGTTGGATTTGCTGCTATAAAAGCTTTTATTTTTTCCTCGCTTTTATCTTTCGAGCAGTCGTTAATGGTAATAATTTCTTTTTGGATATTATTAAGGAGGCGTACACTAGACAACTTGTTTAGAATGTCGGTAATGGTAGCTTCTTCGTTATATACAGGAACAAGAATAGTTAGCTTTTTGAACATAATAGACAATAGAAATAAAATGATGAATGATAAGTGCAGGAGGCAATATAGCGTTCCTAAGTTGGTTTGCCAAGCTAAGAAAACTCCTACGTTTAGCAAAATTTCGATCAAAGTTACGTATTTATTTGATAGAAAGCGCAACGAATTAGTATACTAGCATAACATAAATAGGATAACAATATACTCGTATACGTTGCATGGGTTATTAGCAGGTATAAAAAAAGCGCATCAAATTAATTTGATGCGCTAATATTAGTTGCTAACTTTATTGGTTATAAGGAGAGTTTAGTCACGGTAAATAAACAGTTTACTTGTTTCTATATGACCATCCTCCGTTTGTAAGCAGCTTAGGTAAATACCTGTAGATAGTTGAAGTTGTTGTACCGCTAAGAGTGCGTTATACGTTTGATTTTTTTCTACTAAGCCATTAAACAACTGTGCAACCTCTTGTCCGTTTACATTGTAAATGGTTACGCTTGCCTTACCAGTATAAGTAGGTGTAAAGCTAATAGTAGCCGTATTGGTAATAGGGTTTGGATAACTTGTAAGGCTTGTTTTGTTTCTGCCTCTACGACTAGGAGGAGGTACCCAGTACCAACCTAGTGTGTTTTGAGAGGGGGAAGAATTATCGGTAACAGTAACCGAAAACCATCCAGAAGCAAGGCCTGATATATCTTCTCCTGTATCTCCATTAGACCAAAGATAAGTATAAGGAGCAGTGCCTCCTGTAACGTCAAGATCGATAGAGCCATTATTGCCATCAACAGAAGTTGGAGCATAGGTTGTATAGTCTATAATATCTAGGAGTTGGTCGGTGGTATTATTATTCGAAAAATATACATTACAGCCAGCACTATCAGTAACGGTTACACTCCAAGAGGCATTGTCGGCATAAATAACATTAACCATTCCTAAGCCAACAACAGAGGTTCTTACATAGCCATCCTTATCCCAATCGTAAGTAAAGGGAGGAGTACCGCCTAAAATTTCGAGGTTTACATCGTTGTAATAATAAATAGGTAATAAGGTGCCCGAACTATTGTTGATGTTGCCAGGTAATAGGTTTAGTAACAGATTATTAGCACCCAAGCCTACTGTTACATCGGTTTCGCAGCTACAGCCCCCAGCTTCGGTAACGGTAACAGCATAGTTGCCAGTTGTTAAACCTGCAACATTATTAGAGGTTGCGCCATTATCCCATATAAAGCTATAAGGCGCATTGCCACCTGCTACTTGCAAGTCGATGCTACCATTATTGCCGCTACTAGCACAAGTAACAGGCTCAACAACAGGGTCGAAAGAGCAAAGTACAGAACTACATTCGTAAACTTCTAAACAAAACTCTCCTATAGGGTCATAGCTACCAAAACCATCTATAAGGATATAGTAAGTTTGTCCTAGTACCGTAGGCATACCAATTAAAGGCTGGTAATTTACTACATCATCACTACAAGCAAGTTCGTTACTAGCGGTACAATCATCGTAAATAATCATTTGTAAATCGGCTTCATAATCGCTAATGCCAGCACATCTTAAAGCTTTAAATACCGATTGATTGCCCGTGCCAACATAAGCAAACCAAACACTATGACTGGTTGCGTCAAAGAAACAACTTGCATTGTTAGGGTCGGGGCTTATATTGTTAGCACAATAATTATTGTAAGGACCATTAACACCAAGGTTTAAGTTGGTGGCATTAACGCATTGGTCGTTAGGAGGCGTATAATTACAAAGCCCACAATTGCTGTAAGCTTCCTCTACATTAATAATACAGCCTGCATCTGATGGGCGTTCGATAGCTATATTTGCGGTAGTACCCATTGTATAGGGACCCATGGTATAATTGAGTGCAGTGCCCGACATCGCATTGCCTATATCATCGGTAACTTGGTAAAGGGAAGGTCCGCCTGTAATATTTAGATGTACCATAAACTGATTACTAGCAATACATTCTACATTGGTATCAACAAGCATATCGCAACTTATACAAGGAGAACAATTAGATCCGCCGCAGTCTAATCCTGTTTCTCCTTGATTTTGTATACCATCGGTACAGGTAGGAGCAGGAGGCAGATTTAGGCAGTCTGTTTGAATTGTTTGTTGACACACCTGATTAGGAAAATCGGGATGAGCTACTGTAATAGATACCTCCTGATTAGAAGGGTAAGGTCCAAAGGTATGAGTGCCTGTTCCGCCTAGTTGTGTTGCCGAGCCTTGGTCGTCGTTTAATAAATAAGAAACGCCAGCTTCCCCTGTAAAGTTTACATCAGCCCAATACAGTAAGCCATCGCTTGTACAGGTTGGTGATACACTCAGATCGGGAATTTCGCATTTGCCGCAAAAGTTTACGGTAAACGAATGATCATTTAAAGGCGTAATAACATCATCAGTAGTAATATCGGGTGTTGAGAAATCTACTTTAGTAATTACTTCTACATCGGTAAAGTAAAAGGTTACATCGGTGCATTCCCCATTAATTTTAAACACTTGATCAATACTCATAATACAGCCAATAATGCCAAAGGTGCCTGTTGTAAGAACATTGGTAGCAGTTAGTTTTCCCATTTCTACAGTAGCTGTAATGGTTCCTTGAATATTGCCAGGCGTTACATTAACAATACCACCACCAAACCAACTCGTTATAGCATTAACAATACTAGGTCCTGCAAAACCATTAGGAGCATCTGTTGAAATGGTAAACCTAATAGTGTGAATAGGTATAGCAGCATTTTGCATTTTTAAGGAAGGGCTATTGAATGCGCTTACATTGTCTAAGATTTTTTCATTAGATTCGCCTGATACAGGTCCAGTTGAAGTGCCACCTGTACCCCCATTGCCAATACTTAGCCCAGTAGTTGTTGTAGTACTAGAGGAACTAAGGCTGCCACCAGTATTTAATCCAGTTGTTGCAGTATTCATACCAGTTGTTGTTGTACTTGTTTTGGTGCCAGTACTAGTACTAGTACTAGTAGTTGTAGTAGCACTAGCGGTTGTACTAGTAACAATAATTCCTCCCTCTTCCTCTTCATTATATATAATAAGGTTAATAGATAGCTCTTCGTCGCCAATAATGGTTGTTAAAGAGGGTTCGGCACGAAACAAAGGTTGCCCATCAAGTCGTTCGCTAACGAATAAGACCAGTATTAGAGGTAAAAGGCGAAAAAAGATGTTTATCGTAGGTAGATTCATATTCATTTTGACATCGGTTAAATTTGCGGTTTTAATACAATATTGTATCATAGCAAACTGGAGTATTTGCGCTTTTGTCTTATTTAGTTCTAAAATTTAGTTGGTGTCAGCTTTGCGCCTTAAATTTTTTTTATTTTAAAACAAGGGAGCCTTGTTTATAAAATGCAATTACTTATATGCTCTTAAGAAGAAGTAAACACTAGGAAATTTACCTCTCTAAACTATTACAAGTATATACCTAATAAGTAGTCGGACAAAAATAATCGACACATTCTTAACCAGCTCTTTTTCCGTTATACTGCGTTGCAAATACTCGTCATAGCTACGGCTATGCCTGCGTTTTGCGCCTTGTCTAACAAAAAAATAGCTCGGTTAATAATGACGATTATTTATGCCCAACTACTTAGATTAAGCAAGGCCAGAAGCATAAGCTATAAAATCACTAAGAATTTTTATAAATTATGCTTTACCCGTTTTTAAGTATACTTTTATAAACGAAATTTTTATAAAAAAGGCAAATAAGTAATATTGCCTTTTAAGTAAAATCGTTTGTTTAGATAACGGATAAAAAATAAATTGGACAACTTATTGTTTTATCGTTACTAAGATAAAATGAAATAAAAAATTGCAAGTAATTTTAGATGTGCATAAACATATACCCCTTTACATTTTTATATGTAGGGTTATAAATAATGAGGAGTTCAAGATGGGTTAGCAGTCGAAATTAAAAATAATGGATTGATGTATTTGAGTACAAATATAATAAAAAAAGCTTGAAAATAGCATTTTAAGTAACGTTTAAAAAATAAATCCGACAATTTGTACGTAGAGGTTTTGTGCTTAGACAAGGCGCAAAACGCAGCCATAGCCTAAGCTACGGCGAGTATTTGCAACGCAGGATAAGTGCAAAAGATCAAGTAGAAATGACGGATTTATTTTTTATGCGTTACTAAGGTGTATTAAAGACTAAAAAAAAGCGGTCTGGTCACACTATTATTCCTATTTTAAAATACATAAATAGCATGGAAAATAAAAGTATTTATTTGACATTAATTAAGACAGGTTCTCCTGGTATTTTTTTTTTAATAAATTAAAGTGGAAAAAGTGTATACTAGCGACTACTTACGAGGTGCCTTTACCCAAGACCAAGCTATAATCATTCCTATGATAGCAGGAATAGCGATTGTTAATGCATATAAAGCCATAGCAGTTTAAGTTTTAATAATTATTTAATGTGATTTGTTAATTTTTTGCAAAGATACAAATATGTAGGCATTAGCACAATACTTTAGGCGTGTTAATTAAATATAAAAACTAGCAACCAATAAGTACTATTTTGCGTTTTTTCAAAACTTGCTCGTAAGTAGGGTTTAAGTTTTAAGGCATGGGCTAATTATCGGGTAACATTTTAGGAAACATATAAAATGTTAGTTGGCTTTGTAAGTTGTCGCGTCCTATAGATTGCCAACGGTGAATAGAAAGTTGAAAACCTACCACACCACAAGTTGGTACATTATCAAAGTGTTTATCACCAAAAAAATTAGCGGCTTCGGTAAAAGTTGGGTTATGCCCAAACAGCATAACCGTTTGGTATTGATCGGATAATGGGGCAAGTATTTGTGTAATTTCCTCAGGATTATAAGAGAAGGTATATAAGTCGTTGTTTTCTATAATTTTTTCAACAGGATAACCTATTTGTTCGGCAATAACTTTAGCAGTTGTAAGCGCACGATTAGCAGGGCTGCTAATAATTAAATCGGGTAAAATGTTTTTCTCTTTTAAAAAAAGACCGATGCGAGGCGCATCTCTTTTACCTCGTTTGTTTAATGGGCGGTCCATATCGGCTAAATCAGGATTTTTCCAACTAGATTTAGCATGTCGTACCAAGTAAAGCGTTTTCATTAGGAAAAACTTGTTAATTGTTTGTACAAAGAAAAATGGTTTCGTTTATTTTATCGCAATTATAAGCTTTTTTAGAAGGCTTTGCAAGCAATAATAAAAAAAAATAACCACTTGGCTTCTAAAAAATAAACCTACATAAACAAGATGCTGTGTGCATGTTTATAAGTCATTTAACAAAGTAATAACATTGCTAGTAAGTGTAATGTATAAATTCCTTTAATTAAATTTGTATCTTTGTTGTTCACTCACGCTTAATTACCTCCAGGAACCTTGTAGCTATTGAATAACCTTTTTTATTAAATTGAAA
Source organism: Bacteroidota bacterium (assembly GCA_020630215.1). Taxonomy (GTDB): domain Bacteria; phylum Bacteroidota; class Bacteroidia; order Chitinophagales; family UBA2359; genus JAHDBT01. Next base: position 39,292 of record JAHDBT010000004.1, on the reverse strand, counting down.
GAATTGTCATGACAAAAAAAAGTTGGTATGTTTATGGGTTAATGCTCCTTACCTTAACGGTTTTGCTCGTTAGCCAAAGTGCTTGTAAAAAAGACCCCTGTAAAGATTTAAATTGCGTTAATGGGGACTGTGTAGAAAACTCAAATGGTGATGCCAGTTGTTTATGTGATGCAGGTTTTTATGGCGAGTTTTGCCAAAATGTAGATCCTTGCCACAGCATAAATAACCCCTGCCAAAATGGAGGTACTTGTAGTAATAATAATGGCGTTGCTTCTTGCGATTGTCCAGTAGGTTATACAGGGGCATCTTGTGAAACGGTTATTCCATGCGATACTATTACCTGCCTAAACGACGCAGGTTGTGAAGTGGATGCAAGCGGAATTCCTAGTTGTATTTGCCAGCCCGGATATTTTGGCGTTAATTGCGAAAGCTACGACCCCTGTTTAGCCGTAGATTGTCCCGAAACCGCCACTTGTATTGATGGCGTTTGCTACTGCCCAGATGGCTATGAAGGGGATAACTGCGATGTAGAAATTAGAGAGAAATTTTATGGTACGTATGAAGCAGATGATTTGTGCGAATCTGCTAATTACACTTATGAGGTAGAAATACTGGTGGCTTCTAATGGCGTAAATGAATTTTTTATTTCAGGATTTGGAGGTTTCAGTTCTCCTGCAATATCGGTAGTAGCTTACGTTATTGACGAAACAAGCTTCGAAATTCCTGCTTCGGAATATCCTAATATTCCAAATATTGAGAGTACTGCATTATGCACTTATGATACTGTTTCTGGGCAAATATCTATTGCCTATACTGTAGAACAGAATGATGGAAGCATTGATAATTGTAACCTAATATTAACGCCGCAATAATGGATTAATCCCTAGGCTAATACTAAAATTTAAAACGTCTAAGCGAGTATATTACTTGTTTAGGCGTTTTTTTTTTGAACAGCTATAGTGCGTACTGTGCAATATTAACTGCTGTATTTAAAGGCGCATCTACTAGTAAATGCTCACACATCTCCTTAGCAAAATAAGGACTTAAAGAAACGCCCTTAGTGCCTAGCCCATTAAAAATACCTATTTGCGGAATACTAGGATGCAGCCCTAAAAAAGGACGGCGGTTTTCGGTGGCAGGGCGTACGCCTGCTACGTGTTGAATAATTTTATAAGGCACGTCTAGCATTTGGTTTAGGCGTTTTATTAGGTTTTGTTTTTCGGTTTCCGTAGTGTTTTCGTCGTGCCGATTGGTAATGTAGCTAGAGCCTACCCAGTACTGATTGGGTTTTACATGTGGTAAAATAAAACCATTTCCTTTTACAATTTGTCCTTTTAAATCTAAATCGGGTGCTTCAATAATCAATATTTCTCCCTTGGCAGGCGTAAAGGGTAAATCACTAAAGTACGGATTAAACATGCCTTTGTAGCCTTCGCAAAAAATAATTTTTTTAGCTTGTATAGTTTGCCATTGTACGCCATTTTGCTTAGGAAGAATTTGTAAATCCTTATGATTAAAAGCGTGGGGGAGGAGGAGGTTTTGGGCTAGTAAAAACTGTCGGTAAGTTTGTATTAAATGAGCCGTTTGTACGTAGGCAGATTGGTTAATAGCCGCATAACCCAAACAAGTTTTAAATCCCGAAACGAGTGGCGTAGTAGTAACATCCGCTACATAATTTCGATAGCCCTCCATGCCACTGCGTCGTATAAAATTGTTGTAAGCCTGCTGATCGTTTATGCGCCAAACAATATTGGCATTGTACCAAAAACGAGTGTCTAAAAATTGTTCTAGCTCCTGATGAGCGGTTTTTGCAATAGGTAGTATTTCGTCAACCATCCAACTTTTTACCAACCATCGCCCTGTAATAGGATTCACAATTCCCGAAGCAATATTAGAAGCCGATACAGGAGAGTGCTCATCAACTACCAGCACCTTTTGCCCTGCTTGTAGCAAATAGTATGCAAGCCAAGTGCCCGCTAATCCCTGACCAACAAGGAGGTAATCTATTTTTTTCATATTATTTGGTAGATAGTATTTTGTATTAGGACGGTTCTGCTTCGCTTCACCGTGTTCTAGGGTATGTGGTAATGGATGGTAGTAGTTGGATGTTTTTGTTTTGCTACACAGCACTATACTTTTTACTGTGTTTAATATTTTGTGTAAATGGGCACATTTCACTTTTAAGCGTTTTAGGGACGGACACTTATTTCTTTTGCGTCCCTTAATAAGGCGTGGCGAAGCGAAGCCGTCTCAGTACCCAATACCAACTACCATGTACTAACTACCCATTACCACGGTTCTGGCTCATACGTTTTTAATTCCTCTTTCATAGTTAAGGCGTAAATCAATCCAAACACCGCACCCGCCACAAATCCGCCAGCATGTGCGGCATTATCTATGTTTTCGGCAAAGCCAATAAAAAAGTTCAGTCCTACCATTACTAGCATATCTATAAACAATAAACGGCTGGCTTGTTTGCCTAAAAACTGAAACAATAGCAAAACCATTAACAAACCTGCTACGCCCGAAATAGCTCCTGAAGCACCTGCACTTACGGTAATCCAGTCGTTCCAATAAATGCTAATGGCACTACCCGCTATACCCGATGCAATGTAGGCAATTAAATACCGCCAGCGGCCAATAAACGGTTCTACAAAAAAGCTCAATAGCACTAGGGCATACATGTTAAAAACGAGGTGCAATAAACCCACATGCAAAAAACAACTGCTGAGTAATCGCCACCATTCGCCGTTTTGTATTACCAGCTCTTTATTGTTAGCCCCCCAAGCTAATAGTGCATCAGGTGTAGGATTCCAGAAGTGTACGCCTAGCAGTACCATGAGTACATAAATAACCACATTGCTATAAAAAATAATGTTGGTCATCCATGTTTTTTCGGTAGGAATGAAAGGCTTAATGAGCCGCTGTTTCATTTCTGCAAACGTTGGGCGGCGAGGTTTATCTGCTGCTTGGTAAGTGGGATTGTTTTTAAAGTAGGCTTTTTCTAGTACTTTCCATTTTTCGTCTAATTGTCCTAAGTTGTAATTAGGGTATACGTCTATAAATTTGTCGGTGTACTGGTCGATGTAATTTTCGTAGGCGGCTTGGTCAAGACTTGGGTAAGTGATGGGGGGAGTAGTTGCCGCAGTAGTAGTTACCTCCGCATAAGGGCCTACTTGTAGGCGAGGCGTATCGGTTGGTATTTCTATCCATATTTCGGTAGGAATATTTAAAATACTGCCATCGGGTTCTGCCTGTTCTTGCCATGCTAGGGCTTTACAACCCGTAGGCGCAATAAAGGTATGTTCCCAACCCAAAGCATTAAAAGTTTCTACAGCCATTACAATATAATGTTCCCGGCTTAATCCAAAATTTGACAGCGTTTTTAACATGGGGCTAATATATTAAAGTTTAGGCTGCTTTGCATAAAAGTGATCACTATTTTGATAAGTTTTTATAAGAAGTTGTTTTTAAGCGAGCAGGTTTTGCTACGCCAATTATGTTTTTCTAGTAGAAGAAACACTTAAAACAGGTAGACCGTTCAGAACGATACTAAAATTGCTAGTGAAGGAATAAAAAACGTGCTAGGAAAACCAATCTCCTAGCACGTTTGCTTTAATTTTTCTTTAGGATACTAACCCAAGTTGCGTATGTAGTCCCCCATACTTTATATTTAATGTTAAACTGTTAAGTTGCTAAATTGTTTTTACATGCTAACGCCGAGGCATTACAAAATTTCAATAGAAGTATATTATAAAGGTTTTTTTGTGAGAGACTACAATATCAACATGGGTTAAGGGGAGAGAACGGTTCTGCAAAGCGAAGCCGTCCATCTACCAACTACTATCTACCCGCTACTAATCTAATTTAAAATGGATTTTTATTCGCTGCTATCATTTTGGCTGCTAC
>JAHDBT010000004.1:32384-35283 GCA_020630215.1 Bacteroidota bacterium | reverse complement strand
CTACTAATCTAATTTAAAATGGATTTTTATTCGCTGCTATCATTTTGGCTGCTACTCTTCTACGTGCGGCAATGCTGTTGTAAGGTGGGTATTTGGTAAAACGCTTCATGCCTAGTAGCATCATTTTTAGCTCGTTGCCTTTGGCAAAAGCACAAACGGCACGTTTACCATTACTTAAAATGCGCTCCATTGCATCCGAAATAAATACCTGTGTCATATCAATATGTTCGCTGCAAGCAGCTTCGCCTTTTACCGCTATCATTTTTTGCGTACGCAATAAGGCCGATTCTGCGGCAAACACTTCAATCATCATATTGGCAATACTCATTACAATTTCTTGTTCTGATTTTAATTGCTTCATTAACTTTTGCGCTGCTGCACCTGCTACCATTAAAATAGCTTTTTTAGCTTGTGCTACGGCTTTAATATCTGCCGCTAAAATATCATTGTTATCATCGCCACCAAAATCAGGAATGCCCATTAATTCTTTTTGCACCGCCATAGCAGGAGCCATAATATCGAGCTGTCCTTTCATGGCACGTTTTAGGGTCATGTTTACTGTTAGTAAGCGATTAATTTCGTTGGTGCCTTCAAAAATGCGGTTAATACGAGCATCACGGTAAGCACGGGCAGCAGGGTATTCTTCGGAGTAACCATTGCCACCATATATTTGCACGGTTTCGTCTACCACATAATCCAATACTTCCGAACCCAGCACTTTTAACATAGCACATTCAATCGCATATTCTTCGGCAGCGAGTAGTTTGGCAATACTAGGATCTTCCCCTTTGGCTACAAGTGCTTCCTTTTTTTGCTCTAGCAATTGCGAGGTACGGTAGTTGGCTGATTCTACAGCGTAAATGCGAATAGCTTGCTCGGCTAGTTTCTCTTTTATAGCACCAAAACCCGAAATAGATTGCCCAAATTGTTGACGCTCGTTGGCATAGGCAACAGATTTATGACAAGCACGTTTGGCACTTCCTGCCGTCATTACACTTAATTTGTAACGACCAATGTTTAGCACATTAAATGCAATTTTATGTCCTTGACCAATTTCTCCTAAAATGTTTTCCTTCGGTACTTTCACGCCTTCAAAAAATACTTGGCGAGTAGAAGAGCCTTTAATACCCATTTTGTCTTCCTCTGCACCTAAACGCACATTTTCGGCAGTAGCATCTATTAGGAAAGCCGTAAATAAAGTCCCATCAATTTTTGCGAATACCGTAAACAAGTCGGCAAAGCCACTATTGGTAATCCACATTTTTTGTCCTTCAATCATGTAGTGTTCGCCATCTTCGGTAAGGGTAGCTTTAGTAAGTGCAGCTAAGGCATCCGAACCCGAACCTGGTTCTGTTAAGCAATAAGCCGCTTTAATAGCTCCCGAACCTAAACCGGGTAAGTATTTTTGTTTTTGTGCTTCGGTGCCAAAATATAAAATAGGCAAGGTGCCAATACCAGTATGTGCCGAGTAGGCCACGCTAAAAGAATGTGCACCGCCTAAAATTTCAGTAATAATAGATTCGGTGTTAATATCTACGCCCATACCGCCATATGCTTCGGGAATAGCAGCACCTAACAAACCAAGGTCGGCAGCTTCCTGTAAAAGTTGTTCGGTTAAGCCAGGTTCTTGTTTGTCTACCCTTTCTACATTAGGCATAATGCGCTTGTCGATAAACTCGTTGGCCATATCGGCAAACATTTTTTGTTCTTCGGTAAAATCTTCTGGGGTAAATACATCTTGTGGCGAAGAATTTTTAATTAAAAATTCTCCTCCTTTTAGCACTTGTTTTACTTTTTCCGCTATTGCCATTTTTAATTGGTATTGTATTGATGAATGATTATTGTTGCATGGATAGTATTTTGCAAAATTAGGCATTTTTGCCTAAAAATGAAAATCTTATATTGAAACGTTGTAATTAGGGGTTTTGTTCTGTTGCATTTGATATGTTTTACATTAGCAAAGGAGAAATGTTCTGAATATATAGATTGTTTTTTTTTGCTCAAAATAAAAGAGATATGGCATTTTTATTAGTAAAGTGACAAAAATATTGTATCTTGCAATTACTATGGAAGAAAAAGTAACAAACCCTCACGACCGCTTTTTTAAGGCTACAATGACAGACTTAAAAATAGCAAAGGACTATTTTAGGCGATTTATTTCGCCAGGATTAGTCAATAAATTACAATTAGATAAGCTGGAAATTAAAGCGACTAACTTTGTTAATAAAGCATTAAGCGAGCATTTTGTTGATATCGCCTATTCTTGTCCGTATGTAAAAAATGCGGCAACAATAGAGGCGTATATTGTTTTATTGTTAGAGCATAAATCTTATGTGCCCGATTATCCACACTATCAATTATCGCTTTATATAAACGAAATTTTGGGAGAATGTGTTAAAAACAAAGAACCGTTAAAGTTAGTTTTACCACTTATATTTTATCACGGAAAAGAAACTTGGGAAGTCAAGGATTTTCATGAGTACTTTGGTGATATTGATGAAGAATTTAGGCAATACATTCCCCAATTCAATTACATATTAACCAATGCAGCTGACTTTAGTGATGCGGATATTCTAGCCATGAATTCGAGTTTTTTAATGAATGCCATGCTTATTTTTAAATATGGCAGAAATGCAGATTTTTTACGAAAAAATTATCAAATGCTTTTTATTTTACCAGAAGGAGAAAGCGTTTGGAACGATTATACGAGGAACTTTTTCCACACTTTTTTTGTTTACTTACTAAATATTGCTAATTTGAAAGAGGAAGACATAAATGCCATTATTAAAGAACTTCCAAAACCAATAAAACAAATAGGTATGACAACTTATGACTACATTATATTAGCGGGCGAAAAGAAGGGTATTGAAAAAGGTATCGAGAAAGGTATCGAGAAAGG
>JAHDBT010000004.1:21700-32284 GCA_020630215.1 Bacteroidota bacterium | reverse complement strand
TAGCGGGCGAAAAGAAGGGTATTGAAAAAGGTATCGAGAAAGGTATCGAGAAAGGAGAGCAAAAAGAACGGGAACAAACAGTTATCAAATTTTACAAAAAAGGTTTTACCATCAACTTCATTGCAGAAAATTTAGAGATTAGTGACGAGGAGGTAAAAGCCATCCTTATTAAACATGGTCTTATTAAAGAAGAAGATAAATAGATATATTAATAATGTAGCAAATAAAACTACAGTACTTCCATTTTCCAGTCGTTAATTTGTTTTTTTTTTGCTAGAAAAGTTGATGCCGATAGCCATTAATTGTTTATTGCTGCTTTCAATCTTCTTTTTCTTAAAAGACCCCAACATCCCAGCATCCCCAAAATTAAAATAAAGCCTCCTAAAAAATACCAATATTTAGCAACTCCTTTGTTAAATTGCAAGGCTTGCGTATTACCAATTTGTACAAATGCCGCCCAATAAAATGGGTGCGATAATTCGTTACCCTGCTCCGATAAATAGCTGAGTTTGGCATTGCGTAGCGCATCGGGCTTGGCTTGTCCCTGCTGTAGATTTTGGTAAAAATGCACCATGATTTTACTCGTTTGCTCATCATCTACCGACCATAAACTGGTTACCAATGATGGGCAGCCTGCATAGGTAAAAGCCCTCGATAAGCTCATAATCCCTTCGCCACGTTGCAATTGCCCCGAAGCCGTATTGCAAGCACTCAGCACTACCAACTCTGCATTAATGCGGAGGTTGTATAACTCGTGTGTGAGGAGGGGCTGGTCGGTAAAAAAAATGCGGTTATACATGGGTTCTTCGTCGTCTACACAAGCATGTGTTGCTAGGTGAATGATGGGGAAATTAGCAGCCTGCTCAATAAATGTTTCCTTAGTAGCCGCTTGTTGATTAAAGGTCGCTCCTTTGGCAATCGTGGCAATTTTTGATAATTCTTGTCCATTAAAAGTTAAATTGCTTAAACTTTGTTGATTGCAAGTGTTTAAATTAACGGTATTGCTCGTATTTACATTTTGTAGTGCATCAAAAGTAGGTGCAAAGCCTAGCAGCAAGCCAGCATCATTACTGTAATAAGGAACTGCCTTATCTAAGTTTTCGATAAACAAAGTGGTGGAGTAAGCATAGTTAATTTGATAATTATTGATGAGGTAGTTAAGCTGGTGGTTTTCGTAGCGCATCTCCTCGCTTTTAGGAGGGGTAGTAAGGAAGGTCTCAAAAGGAATATAACCTAATAAATCATCAGGGATAATGGTTAGTTGATTAATGTTTTTGGGCAACTGATTTAGAATAGGGGCTAGGATGGCACTATACAATTGATGTGCTGTTTGTGTATAATCCTCATAAGCTAACCGCCGTTCTGAAGCATTGGCCATTTGTGAAGGAGCATTAGTAAGGGCATTTTGTAATTTTCGAGCTAAGGTATCGAAACGAATTTTGTTGGGAAGTTCGTAAAAGTGGGTTTGCTTGTGGGTAATGCCTAGCACAAAAACGCTGCTATCACCTACAAAATATTCAATAATAGCGGTTGCTTCATTAGGCAGTTTTTGTTGGGCTGTTTTTAAAGTAGCCAACTCAAAGTCATATTTTAAGTTTTGGTATTGTGGATAGCTTTGTTCTAAATCTTGGTTGAATTGACTGAGTTGACGCTTTAATTTAAAAATAGAATCATGGTATTGCCGTTGTTGTTGGTCTAAATTTACCTTTATCGTAAACTCCGTAATCTTTTTCTCCAAATTGGTTTTAATTGTCAACACGCTATCTGGAATCATGGCGTACTGTTGGGCTTCAAAATTTTTAAGGGCTTGCAGTAGTGTAGCTGCTTTGCTTTGTTCTATAAGATTAAAACTCGTATCTAAATAAGCCCGTTTATGGGTTTCTTTATTTAGGAGTAAACAAGTGTGAATGGCCTTTTCGTAGATAGGATACACTTCTTCCGCCACGTTAAATTTACCTGTTTCACCACTGTGTTGCTGATGTAAATTAGCCGATAATCCTAAGCTTAATTGGTAACAGGCTAAAGCCTGTTGTAAAACAGTTGCCTTGCTGGTTTCTTGCTCCAAATTGCTTAAATACAATTGCCTGTATACGTCTCCTTTTCCTGCCAAAGCCCTACTAATCCAGGGTTCCGGATTAAAATCTTTAGTACTAGGATTACTAGCCAGAGTGGTATCGGTAAAATTAGGAATCATAGCAATTAATGCGGTTTGAAACGCATGTAAGGCTTGTTGGTAATGTTGTTGCTTTAAATGTATTTTGGCACTTTGAACCCTAATTTTATTTAAACTTCTATGTTCATCAGGATACACCTTTAAGCCTGTTGTCAATGCTTTTTGGTGGTAGCTTAATGTTTGTTCGAGGTTGTTGTTGTGTTGGGCAATAGAGGCTAAATCTACATAAATGGCACTAAGATGCGAATATTTATTCCTAGTACACTTGCTATCCGATTCGGCACAGTCCATCTCCTCAAAAGTCGTACGAGATGCTTGCAGAATAGTTTCGGCCTTATTAAAGCTACCTAGGGCTAGGTAAACATTGGCTTGGTTAATTAAAAAACGTTGCTCTTGTATATCGCTAATGCCTGGTTGTGCTAAAGCCCGTTGGTCGTAGGCCAACGATTTTTCTAATTCGCCAATATCCCAGTAAACAGTCGCAATATCAGTTAAAGCATTGGCGGCTTTAGGATAATTTTTTAATTGTAATCTTACATTAAGAGATTTGTGTAAGTAATCTAGGGCTTTATCATAATCGCCTTTACGGGTATAAATATTTCCTGCTTGTTGGTAAATGGCAGCAACGCTATTACTTTCAATCTGATTCGTTTCAAAAATGCGGAGGGCTTTTTCGTAGTAGGATAAGCATACATAAAACTGGCTTTTCTTTTTATAGGCATAGCCTACCCTGATATTTAGTTTGGCAATAATTGTATGGTTAGGTGCTAGGTTTTGCTCTGCAAAATGTAAGTGCTTTTTAAAATAGCGAAGAGCTGCGTCTACATTCTTTCTTTGAAGCTGTCGGCCAATATCAATAATGTTTTCTTCCCAAGTATTTTTGTCTAGTTGCCATAAAATAGGATGGGCTTTCTCTACATAAAACAAGCAACTATCTATTGCATTGTTTTTAGCAAAGGTTAGAGCTTTATCCAAATAGTCTTCTACTAGTAAGGGTTCTTTTTCGGATGCTAGTATAGGCGCATTGTTTAATAACAATAAAGCAATAAGGCATAAACCGCCACAAAACCACGAAATATTTGTTAGGAGTTTCAATATAAAAGGAATAAAGTCATTTAGATACATCGAAAGTACAAAAAAATGACCAAAAAAAGCAGCCCGTAAATTGTGAGGTATATTTATTGTAAGTAGCTTTATGTTTTTAAACGATTAGATAAGTACCTTTATATTTTTTCTGAGCAGCAAAAAAATGTTACTTTCGCAGGAGGAAAAGCAGCGCAAGGAAATTAGGTACTTGCTACAAAATTACCTTCTATCTTCTACTAATTTTACAATTAGGGAACTTTTTTTGATAAGACTAGGTTTAAACTGCTTACCTTTTTATACACCTAGCATTATAATAGTGAATCATGGATAATAAAGCTTTTAAAGAGTTGTTTATGGAGTGTCAGCCTTACTGTGTTAAAAGTTTGGTGAAAATGACCTCCTCCAAAGCAGATGCCGAAGATGCTTTTATGGAAGCCATTAGTAAATTTTGGCTGCTACAACAGCAAGGTAATGTAAAGCATCAAAATAATGTGAAGGCTTTTGTGTTGGTAATGGCCAAAAATATTTGGCTACAGAAAAAACGCAAAAACAAAAATCACCAAGAATTTGCTTTCGAACAAGACATTATGGAACAACGGCAAGCACAACAAATGGATGTGCACGACGAAGCTTCCTTTAATGAACTGCTGCAAACAGAAATATTGGAAGCAGCAGAAAGCGAAAAACAACAACGCATTCAGTCATTTAACAGCGTTTTTAAAAGTTTAAGCGATAAGTGTCAGCAGTTACTAAAAGCAACTATTGTGTACAAAAAACGCATGAAGGAGCTACAAGATACTTTAGGTTTGGCTACTACACAAACCGTAAAAACCGCCAAGTATCGCTGCAAAAAAAATCTGATGAAAAAATTATCAGAGGCAGGCTTATCCTAAAATATTCCTGGTTAAAAAAAAAACACTATTTTTCAACCAAATCAACCTATGAATCACTATTACTAACTAAGTAGATTTCAAAAGAATGATTTTTAAATGCGAGTGTTATGAAACGCAATGAAGAACAATTATACGAACAAATAGATGCTTACTTAAACGGAACTTTGAGCACAGAAGAACAACAAAGTTTTGAGCAAGAAATGCAAGCCGATGTTGCACTAAGCAAAGAGGTAGCCGCACACAAAGAATTGGCCGAAATGATGACCGTTATTGAATTGGACGAGTTAATGAACTACTCCAAAGAATTAATGGTAGAAGCAAATCAAGCGGAAGACTCTACAAAAGGCAAAGTAGTACAAATGGGCGAGCGAGAAGCGACAAGTTCGAGCCAAAGTACTAGCAGCCAAAGCAAAGGACGTACTCGTACATTAAGAAGTGTATTGGCAATTGCCGCCATGTTGTTACTAGCCGTAGGTGCCTTTTTATTGATGCCTTCAGGTCAATCGTCGCAGCAAATGGCACAAGCTTATTGGGAAGAAACAAGCCCCTTAAATTTTCCTAACCTTAGAGGAAATGCGGAGGTAGCTGCCGAGCAAGTACAAATAAAAAAGGCCTACGATTTATTAAAAGACAAAAAATACCAAGAAAGTTTAAATATCCTTAACGCCATGAGCAGCAATGCCAGCGAAGAAGGTTTGCTAATGGCAGGCGTTTGCCAATACGAACTAGGAAAAATAGACAATGCTATTCCCTTATTTAAGCAAGTAATTAACAATGCCGATGCTGTACAAAAAGACCGAGCTTACTGGTACTTAGCCTTAGCACAGCTCCAAAAAGAAAACAACGAAGCCGCCCGCAAAAACTTACAAGTAATTGTAGACAAAGATTACCGCAGTTATAGCGCAAAAGCTAAAAAGTTGTTGGAGGGATTGAAATAGGAAAATAATTAAATGGCTAAACTTTTTGGTGTTGAATTGTTGTTTTCTAGAATAAAATATAAAGGGCCAAACCCTAGACAATCGAAAGTGACCACAGAGTGGTCAAATTATGTTAGCCATAAATGCAAGTACAAGTTCTCGACCTCAGCGAGGTCGCAGTATCTTTCAAAGTAATACAGTGAAAAAATGAACAAAGGTTGATAGCAATAAAATCATTTAAAAATAACCATTAAAAACAGACCGTCAGAAATATTTCTGACGGTCTGTTTTGCTTTATAGGCAATTAAGTACGTTTCTTTCCTCTTGGAAAAGAAGGCATGTTTATCGAAGCGGTTTGTATTTTTAGGCGCAAGCCTAGAGGCTTGATATTAACTACTTTTAGAATTTAGATAAACATGTTACAAAGAAAAACCATCCAATAAAGGTAGCTGCTTTTTCCTCCAAAAAATTGAAGAAGCTTATCTAACAGTGAAGCCTAGCGAAACTGTCCAAATACCTAATACTTTCTACCTGCTACCAAAAAAAATCCCCCCAAGGTGTAACCTTTTAAAATTTCCCGACTATATAATAATGAACACCAACTAATCTAACATGCTACTAAAGCAACAAACCGATGATGACATTATGGTCAACGTGGCCAATGGAAACTTGGATTTGCTCAAAATTCTTTTTGACAAACACCATTTGCATGTGTTTAACTTTTTGTACAAAATGAGTGGCGACAAAATGTTAAGCGAAGATTTAACGCAAGAGGTTTTCTATAAAGTAATAAAGTATAGAAAAACCTATAAAAAAGGAAAATTTATTGCTTGGCTCTTCACCATCGCAAGAAATAGTTTTAAATCACATTTAAGAAAAAATAAAATACTAACTAGTGATTTAGACCCCTTAGTTAATCAGCTAGAAAACGGAGACAAGGTAAAAGAGGAAGACTACTCGGATTTACAAAGAGCCTTAAACAAGTTGGAGGCATCAGACCGAGAAATACTCCTCTTAAATCGCTTGCAAGAAATACGATACCAAGAACTAGCCGAGATTTTAGATAGTACGCCTGGAGCCGTAAAAACAAAAGTGAGCAGGGCTTTAAAAAAACTAAAAAAAATATATTTGGAGAGTATATGAAAAACGAACATAACCATATAGAAAATTTAATAGCTGCTTATTTAGATGGAGAATTGAACAACAACCAAAAAGAGTTGGTAGATGCTCATTTAAATAATTGCGATTCCTGCTGCAAAGCATTGGCTGCTTACCAAAACTTGTTTAAAGCTTTTGAGGAAGAAGCACCAGCAATTCCATCCTTAAAATTAAGGGAAGGGTTTTTGGAAATGCTAGAAGCAGAAAAAAAGGAACAAGCTAAGGTAGTGCCAATTACCCCTGCAAAGCAAAAACCTAGGGCACAATGGTTTCCGTTACTGTTAAAGGTGGCGGCTAGTATGATATTACTGAGTGCAGCATTTTTAATGGGTAAATATACCACTAACAGCAGCTTAAAAAAGGAACGGGCAATAATGCAACAACAAGCACTGCAAACTAAACAAGTAGCCATGATTTCTTTATTGGAAAACCGTTCGGCAAGTAAACGCATACAGGGCGTGCAATTAGTAGACAATTTTTTGGAACCAGATGAAGCCATTATAAATGCTTTGGCCGATAGAATGCTTAATGATGCAAATACCAATGTTAGGTTATTGGCTGCCGAAGCTTTATCTAAATTTAGACATTCGGAACTGGTAAAAGTATCTTTTATAGCGGCTTTAAAAACCGAAAAAGATCCTAGTATACAAATAGCCATTATTCAAAACCTAGTAGAAATGCAGGAAAAAAAGGCTATCGAACCCATGAAAGAATTATTAAAGCAAGAAGACACACAACTCTTTATAAAAGAAGAAATAAACACTTCCTTATTGAAAATGATATAAACACAAAAATTATGAATAACTACATACGCATTTTTATAATGTGCTTGGTTTTTGTTTCAGCAAAAGCACAAACAGATTATACCAGAACCTTAGATGGCATTGACTGGGTAAAAATTGAATCGAAAGCGGATATTATAATTGAAACGCACGACAAAAACGAAATTTTAATCGAAGCTGGAGAGTCCTGTGCAATTCCTGAACGTGCTAAAGGCCTTAAACTAGTAGGTGCTGGAGGTACAGACAATACCGACGTAGGATTTTATGTGATAGAGGATGGCAATAACCTCCTCGTTAAAAACCTAAGAGACGATAAAGAAGCCAAAGTGTATTTGCCAGCAAATCAAAATGTAAATGTGCAGGCTACCTGGAACGGAGACTTGGAACTGAATGGCTTTACTGGCGAAGTAGAGGTAGAAGCAAGACTCAACGGTAGTATTTATGTGGAAGATATTTCTGGACCACTTACCGCCAATTCGTTAAACGGCGAAATTGAGGTGATTTTTGCAACCGTAAATCAAACATCGCCCATCTCCATTTTTACCACTAATGGTGCTGTAGATGTTACTTTACCCCCTAATACCAAAGCCGACCTTACTATGGGGTCCTGGAACGGAGATGTATATACCGATTTTGATATTGAAAGACCTAAAAAAAGGGGAATGCAATCTGTTGGAGGAAGCAAAGTAAAGAGTACCATTAATAACGGTGGAGTAGCAATAAGCTTGAAATCGACGAATGGCAATATTTATCTTAGAAAAAAATAATAAAATTTAAAAACACGACCTGTTTATCTAAGCGGTTTACACTTTTTTGGTAGATAGTAGCGGGTACTTGGTATATAGACGGTTCCGCTTCGCTGCACTGCTGTAAAGTGTCAAGTACTTTTTCTTATTAGATAAACTTATCAAAAACACAAAAATCATGAAAAAGCAAACACTAACATTAACAATAACTTTTCTGTGCCTTTTAAGTTGTTTAAGCACTTACGCACAAAAGGTAATTGAAAAAAAATTTGACCACAAGAACAACAAATATGTTGAATTAGAGGTACCTTTCGCATCTGACATAGAAGTGAAAACATGGGACAAACCCACCGTTTATTTTAAAGCTAACCTAAAAACAAAGGATGGTAAGTATATTGATTTATACAAACTAGATGTGGAGGAAACGAGTAACACGCTCACCATCTCTTCCGATACAAAAGCTCTTTTTAAGGCTTTTGAGAAGGACAGAAAAAATCGTAAGTGGAGCAATAATGGAAACTGCGAAAATCAACAGTACGACTTTGACTACGTGCTATATGTGCCTAATAATGCTGAGTTTAGTGTAACAAGCATCAATGGAAACATGACATCGGACATTATACAAGGCGATTTTGAAGCGCAATTAATTAACGGAGATATTGTGATTAAAGAATTCAAAGGTAATTTGGATTTGAGTACTATTAATGGAGAAATTGATTTAAATGTAAAGGATGTTGGTTTTGTTGCCGAAACTATTAATGGAGATATTTATGCAGATGAAAAACTAGACCTAAAAGCCTATGACAAATACGTAGGGCAAAAAGTAGAAGGGTTTGCCAAAGGAAATGCAGCCAATTTAAAACTAAATACCATTAATGGAAATATGTATTTAAGGTTTTAAGCAAGCCGTTCTTTTTTTCAGCTCATTAAGTATATGCTCAAATGCAAGTGGTTTTCAGATTTTTTTTGCAGGGGAATAAAATATTTTTAAATAAGTTCGATACGAATAATTGTATTAATAGATGCTTGTTAATAAGCTGTAAATAGAAAATCATCAGCAGGAAAAAAACAATTTAACAATTCTAGCAGTTTAACCATTTAGCAAAAAGGAAAAGCAAACGCATTGGAGTATATGCTCTAAAAACAGCCAATAATTAACCATAAAAAACAGACCGTCAGGAACATTTCTGGCGGTCTGTTTTGTTTAAGTAATGGTAGTTAAATAATTTCCGATTTATACGCAGAGATTTTGTGTTTAGACAAGGCGCAAAACACAGCCGTAGCCTAACTACGGCGAGTATTTGCAACGCAGAATAAGCGCAAAAGATCAAAGTAGAAATCAGGAAATTATTTAACTGTGGTTACTTATATGCCTAGGAGTAGATAAGGTTTTGTAAAAAATCCCTATTTTTGTATCCCTATTTAAAAATTCCCTATTAAGAACGCACATAAATTGCCTTTTAATAAATAAATACAGATGAGCAAACCAGGTGATAAAGTAGATATATTTGCACTAGCAGATAGCATTATGGAACAGGTAGAAAATTTTACTACTGATGTAAAAGAGGAACTAGAACAATTTAGAATTGACGTACTAGGAACCAAAGGAAAACTCAAGCAATTATTTACCGGTTTTAGGGACGTACCTAACGAGCGTAAAAAAGAGTTTGGGCAAGTAGTAAACAAAGTAAAAGCAACTGCCGAAGCCAAATTTAACAGCCTAAAAGAACAACTAGAAGATGCTACCGCTGCACAAGTAGAGGTGCCAGATATGAGTATGCCTGCCAACTTTAGTAATATTGGTAGTCGCCATCCTATAGCTATTGTGCTAGAGCAAATAAGCGAAATATTTACCCGCATTGGTTTTACCGTTGCCAGCGGTCCCGAAATAGAAGACGATTGGCACAACTTTACCGCCCTCAACACCCCCGAAGACCACCCAGCGCGAGATATGCAAGATACGTTTTACATACAAACCAATCCTGCTACCTTATTGCGCTCTCATACTTCTACCGTGCAAGTGCGTACTATGGGCCGTCAAGAACCGCCTATCCGTATTATTGCGCCAGGCAGAGTGTACCGCAACGAAACCATTTCGGCACGGTCGCATTGCCAGTTTCACCAAATAGAAGGACTCTACATAGATAAAGGCGTATCCTTAGCCGATTTAAAACAAACCCTACTCTATTTCGCCAAAGAGTTTTACGGACCAGATACCAAACTACGCCTACGGCCTTCCTTCTTCCCATTCACCGAACCATCGGCAGAAATGGATGTAAGTTGTTTTATTTGCAAAATGAAAGGCTGTAAAATTTGTAAAGGAACGGGCTGGGTAGAAATTCTAGGTTGCGGAATGGTAGACCCCAACGTACTAGCAGCAAGCAACATCGACCCCGAAGTGTACAGCGGCTACGCATGGGGCATCGGCATTGAACGTACCGCCATGCTTAAATACAAAATAGACGACATCCGTTTAATGTTCGAAAATGATATGCGATTCCTAGGGCAATTTAAAGCGGCCTATTAATTGGCGTTTGCTTTTGCGAGCATCAAAAATCGCCAGCATATAAAACTAACAGCACAGCAAGTTAATTACCAGGTAAACGAAGTAATCATATTTGACCACTAAAAAAAACGTCAGCAAGAAAACTGGCTACTGGAAACTGACTACTGGCCACTAAAAGAAAATCGTCAGCAAGAAAACTGACAGCGCAGCGATCTGACAGAGAGCGTCAGCGAACGGTCTGACTACTGACCACTAGAAAACCGAAAATAAACCCTTATATTTGCAGCATGATAAAAGTTAAAATCATCAATAAGTCACCAAAC
>JAHDBT010000004.1:0-21600 GCA_020630215.1 Bacteroidota bacterium | reverse complement strand
AACGGTCTGACTACTGACCACTAAACTACTGACTACTAAAAAAAACACTCAACCCTCATTACTCAAAAATAATAACCTTATGAATATCATTATACCTATGGCAGGACGAGGTACCCGCTTACGTCCACATACGTTAACCGTTCCCAAACCATTAATACCTGTAGCAGGTAAACCCATCGTACAACGCTTAGTCGAAGATATTGTAGAAATGTGCGACCAGCCAGTAGAAAATATTGGCTTTATTATTGGCGATTTTGGCGAAGATGTAGAAAAAGAATTGCTAAACATTGCTAGTAAAGAAGGTGCACAAGGACACATCTTTTACCAAGACAAACCCTTAGGAACTGCCCACGCCATTTTATGTGCCGAGCAGTTAATGGATAGAAATGTAATTGTAGCTTTTGCCGATACCTTGTTTAAAGCCAATATCAAAATAAATCCAGAAAACGATGGCACCATTTGGGTACACAAAGTAGAAGACCCTAGCGGCTTTGGCGTAGTGAAATTAAACGACGAGCAAATAATTACCGAGTTTGTAGAAAAACCGCCAACATTTGTTTCCGATTTAGCCATCATAGGTATTTACTATTTTAAAGATGGGCAATACCTTAAAAACGAATTGCAATACTTAATTGATAACGACATCAAGGACAAAGGCGAATATCAATTAACCTCGGCACTCGAAAACATGAAACAAAAAGGAACACAGTTTAGCATCGCATCGGTAGAAGAATGGTTAGACTGTGGCAATAAAGATGCAACCGTATATACGAATCAGCGGGTTTTAGAGTTTAGTAAAGAGAAAGAACAAGACTTAATATCGGCGGATGCTACCTTAACCAATGCATCTATTATAGACCCCTGCTATATTGGCGAAGGAGCTGTAATTGTAAATTCTGTTATTGGACCACATGTATCGGTAGGAGTAGGAACCAGCATTAAAAACTCCATAATTACCAATAGCATCATCCAAAACGAAACTCAAGTCAGTAATAAAATTATTACCAATTCAATGATTGGTAGCCACGCTCACTTACAAGGAAATGCCGAATCCATAAGTCTAGGCGATCATTCAACACAGTTATGATATGACAAAATTGAAATATAGAATACCTCAGGCCTTTAATATAAATGCTTCCCTTATGTTTGCATTACTAATGGGTTTGCTAATTATTAGCTTACCTGCGAATGCACAAAAAAGGAAAAATAAAAAGAAAGGTAAAAAAGAAAAAGTTAAAACTGCAACAGACGATAACAAGAATAATGTTAAGTTGCAAGCTCAACTTTTTGAGGGCCTTACTGCCAAAATAAAAGGCAATATCGAAGGAGCTATTGCGGCCTTTAAAGCTTGTTTAACCATCGACCCACAAAATGATGCTGCCATGTACGAACTGGCTAAAATTTATTTTGAGCAACCCGATAAACAACAGGCATTAGCATATGCAAAAACAGCTGCTGCCATCGACGCTAAAAATAAATGGTACCAGTTTTTATACGCAGAGGTGTTGGCTATGAATTTAGATTTTGACGAGGCTGCAAAGGTCTATGAAAAATTGATTGACCAAAACGCCGATGATTACGAATACTATTTCGATTTGGCTTACATGTACATACAAGCAGGTAAGTTTGAAAATGCCATTAAAACCTACGATAAATTAGAAGGAAAAATTGGCGTAGTAGAGGATATTTGTATTCAAAAACAAAAACTGTACATACAACTAGGAGAATTAGAAAGAGCAGCAGGAGAAATTCGGAAACTGGTTAAGATGTATCCAGAAGAAGTGCGCTATTACCTCCTATTAATAGAATTATACGAAGCCAATGGAAAGGACGAAAAAGCACAAGAAGTTACTGCCGAATTAAAAAAGGTAGCCCCTAATAATCCGTATGTAAATTTAAGGATGGCCGATATTTACGATACAAGGGGAGAACTGCAAAAAGCAGACGAAGAACGAACCAAAGCCTTTAAACATCCAGAACTGCCCCTGGAAATAAAAGCTCGTAGAATTGCTAGATATACCGAAAACTTTAACCTCGCAGGCACCTTAATGGAAAATAAAAAAAAGGTGTTAGATTTGGCCGCTGTAATGGTTAAAACCCATGAAAAAGAATCAATGTCGCATTTAATGCACGGCGACCTACTATATAAGTTAGAAGAGAAGCCAGATGCCTTGGCCGCTTACCAAAAAGCCATTAGTCTCAAAAAAAACCAATACGATGTATGGGCCAATATCATGCACCTAAACCTCGAATTGACCGATTACGAAGAACTCATCAAATCCTGCGACGAAGCCATGTCGTTTTTCCCAAATCAAGCAGAACCCTACTACTATAAAGGATTGGCGTATAGCCAGCAAAATAAGCATGAAAAAGCGATTAAACCCTTAAAAAGAGGGGCAATGATTAGTGGCGATAACGACCTCCTAGCAGCGCAAATACACTCGCAGCTAGGCAACTCCTACAACAGCATTAAACAATACGAAAACTCTGATAAAAGTTTCGAGAAATGTTTAAAACTAACACCTAATAATGCAACTGTAATGAACAACTACAGTTATTACCTCTCCTTAAGAGGCGATAACTTAGAACGTGCAGAAGAATTAGCTAAAAAAGCCAATATGATTGAGCCTGCTAATGCTGCTTATCAAGATACCTACGCATGGGTGCTGTATGTACGCAATAAATTTGAAGACGCTAAAATATGGATAGAAAAATCTTTATCTAATGGCGGCGACCAAAGCGGTGTTATTGTAGAACATCATGGCGATGTGTTATTTCAACTAAACCAAGTAGACCAAGCCGTTAAAGCATGGGAAAACGCTAAATTATTAGGTGGCGGTTCTGCTCAACTCGACCAGAAAATTAAAAACCGCAGCTTACCTAAATAATTGGGTAAGGTACTAATTGGTAGTCCGTGTTTACTAGGATAAACGGAAGTGAAAACGAAATTAAAAAGGTAACAAAGACCTACTGTTTTTAAAAAAAATAGTAGGTCTTTACGTTATTTAAAACTTAGCACTCCTAAAACCATATAGGCATAGTTGAGAAAATAAACTTACAAGTTTTCACAAAGAGGTTTTCTAATATACCAGGCGCAAATAGGACTAATAGCAGCGCTATTGCGAGTATTTGGAACGCAAAATATTAGGAAAGAACGAAGTGGAAAATATAAAGTTATTTTTGTACTATGCCATAGGTTGTTCACTAAAAACAAAATAATGAAAGCATCATTGCATACTATCGCCCTTTTATTACTAGTAGCTACTTTAAGTTTAACTTCTTGCAACAAAAAAAAGCGATTGGAAAAAAGCAAACGCAATGTTAAAACAGAAGTGGAACTGCTAGAAGAAAAAATGACCAATAACTTTTTAGAGGTAGAATGGTTATCTGCTAAAACAAAAATTTCTACCAACGACGGCAAAAAAAAACTAAGCTTTAATGCCGATATACGCATGAGGAAAGACAGCGTTTGTTGGATGATGATTTATCCGCCCATTGTTAAAATTGCCCTAGCACAAGTACTCATTACCAGCGATTCGGTAAAGGTAATTGACCGCATGAATAAAAAATACTATGCTAAAAGTATTGACTATATTGAGGACTTTACCAATTACCCCCTTGATTTTAACACCCTGCAAAACTTAATACTTGGGCAGCCCATTGCCAACACCAACAAGGATAGCAAAATTGAAGCTACCGCCGATGGTAATTACTCCATTAACACCCTAAACCAACAGTTAGCCTACCTGCTAAAAGTAGAAGGGCAAAGCTACACCATTAGTAACATGAACATCAGCGATGCCGAAAAAAACCGGCATATACAAGTTGATTTAAGCAATTACGAAACCATTAATAACAAAGCTTTTGCTCATAAAAGAACCATTGCCATACAAGCACCAGAGGAGTACGAAGCCGAAATTGATTTCTCAAGAGTAAAAGTAAACGAAAAACAAAAATTCCCTTTTAAAGTGAGTAAAAAATACACCAGGGTAGAGTAGGTGCTGCCATTGTGTAAGACACTCAAAACAATTTAATACAGTGTGTATTAAGTTTCTTGCAATTTTTGGTGAGCTATTTTTGTGTTAGACGAGGCGCAAAGCGCAAGCATAGCCTAAGCTACAGTGAGCATTTGCAACAAAGTATAGTGCAAAAATAGCCAGCTAAAATGTTAAGCAATTTATTTAACCAACCAGCAGTTAATTATATCCCCATTTAGCAACTTAACCATTTAAAAAATGGACTCCCAAAATGTTCAACAAAAAATTCCCATAACTGTCCCGTATTTTTTGGCAGTATGCCTCCTAACATTATTATGGTGTTATGGTTATCAAACAATGAATGCCCAAACATCTAACAAAAGCCGTGGCGAATTAAGTCAACAAAAATACATGCTATACGAAGAAATAGACGTTGCACAACGCCTGCTTCGCAGTACAACCAATACCAAAACCAGCTCCTTAAACGAATTGCTCTTACTGCAAAAACAAATATCTAATCGCAAGCAAATTATTACCAATATTACCCAACACATCCAATTGCTCAACAAAAGCATTGGTACTACCAATTACCAAATAGATTCCTTACAACAAAAGCTAGAGCTACTAAAAAACGAATATGCCGAAATGGTACGTGCGGCTTATATTTCGCAAAGTGAGTATAACAGGCTCTTGTTTCTTTTTTCTGCCAAAAGTTTTAACGATGCCTACAAGCGATTAAAATACATGGATTATTACCGTAGCTATCGCAAAAACCAACTCAACCAAATACTAGGAATGCGAGATACCTTGCAAAGTAAACTGCTACAACTCGAACAAGAAAAAATAGAACAAGCCGACTTGCTTACAAGCCACCAAGACGAAACCGTAGTGCTAGAAGGAGAACGCAGCACAAAAGACAGCTTACTAGTAGAATTGAAGACCACCGAAAAAGTACTTAAAGACGAACTGATGATTAAAGAAATGGCTTTAGCAGAACTAGATATGCAAATTACCGCTATTATTGCTAAAGAGGCAGCCGAAGAAAGACGTAGAGACCAAAAACGTAGAATGGATAAGGTCGATGCCGCTAAAGCCGATGCCAGAAAAAGAGCTGATGTAGAAGACGAACGACAACGGCTAGAAGCCCTAGCACTAAAAGAACAAAAAAAATTAGAAGCCGCAGAAGCCGCCGCTATTACCGACCAACCTATGGTAACCGCAACAAATAGCCTAGCCGAAGGAACTAGTAAAACAACATTGCCCCCTATTGACTTAGAAAACCTATCTCTTAACTTTGCCAATAACAAAGGCGCACTTGCTTGGCCAGTTGAAGAAGGAATTATAACAGGGAAATTTGGAAAAAATCCTCATCCCGTTTTAAAGAATATTTATACCACCAACAACGGAATTGATATTGCCACAAGCAGAGGAGCTACTATTACAGCCGTTTTTGATGGTAAAGTAACCAACATTTTATTTAACCCAACTTTTCAATGGGCAGTAATTGTTAAGCATGGCGAGTATTTTACCGTATATGCAAAACTAGCAGAGGTAATAGCTAAAAAAGGCGATGTTTTAAGACAAGGTGATGCCATAGGAAACGTACACACCAGCCAAAACTCCGAAACCGAAGTGCACCTAGAAGTTTGGAAAGGCAGCAATAAACTCAATCCAATAAACTGGATAAATAAAAGCAAGTAAAATAATCGTTCTAGTATGCCCAAACACAAATAGTTATAGCAATTAGTGTAAGATGGCCAACATAAATTTAATTATTTATGCACCGATTTTTATTAAAATAACAGAACAAAAACGCCTGTTCAACTTAAAGTTTTTTTTGTTGTAAAATGCTCATTTTTAATAATTAATGCATTATTAATACCTTGTTTTAATACTTGGCTTCCTATTACTAACCTAACTACTTTTTTCGGAAACCTTTTCCTTTTGTATTTTTATTTTCCCTAATAAAATGCGAACTTTAGAGTAATGTTGTGAAATTGCATATATACTGCTCAGTAAATGTTGATGCATTTCACAAAAATAAACTACTTCAAACTTAATTTATTATGAAGCATACAAATACTTACAATTATTACATACTGTTACTAAGCCTGTTACTGTTTATGGCGGGAACGGTTGTGCAGGTAGCTAGTGCGAACACTATCGACAATAAGGAAAAAGATAGCACGTCCCAAATTAAATATGTCGAAAACAAAGGGCAGTGGCATCCTAATGTTTTGTACAAAGCCAAAATTGTAGGGCAAGATATTTTTCTGGAAAATGATGGTTTCACCTTCCTCTTTTTCGACCAAAAACAATTAGACGCTGCCATGCACGGCCATCCTGAAAAAAAAGGACAAAAATCTTGTAGTCATGCACATGGACCTAAGCCCGATAAGCTAGACTATCATGCCATGAACATTAAGTTTTTGAACAGCACCGGCAGCCCTCAAATTATTGCCGAAAATGTGCAGCCCGAAACGTTTAACTTTTTTATTGGCAACAATCCCGATAAATGGGGAACAAAAATTCATCCTGCCAAAAAAATAATTTACCAAAATTTATACGAAGGCATCGACCTACACACCTATAGCAATAAATATAATTTTAAGTACGATGTAGTAGTAGCTCCTAATGCCGATATAAGTCAACTAGCATTAAAATACGAAGGACAGGATGCCATTTGTGTTAAAAACGAGGAACTCTATATCACTACCTCTCTACACGAAGCCATCGAACTAGCACCCTATGCGTACCAAATTATTAACGGACAACGAGTTACTGTTGCCTGTAAATACCGCCTAGAAGGAAACAGCCTAAGCTTCGATTTCCCGGAAGGATACAATGCTAACTACCAATTAATTATAGACCCCGAACTAGCAGGAAGTACTTATGGAGGATCTTTTGGTTCGGTGTATGGACACTCTGCTGCACCAGGGCAAAATGGAGAAATTGTTGGGGCAGGCCGTAGTTTTGATAGCAACTATCCTGTAACTACAGGCGCATTTCAGGAAATGGTTGCCAATTTTTCAACAGATATATGTGTGAGCTTTTTTAATGAAGATGCAAGTGCTTTAATATATTCTACCTTTCTAGGCGGAAGTGGACTAGACTTAGTTTGTAATTTATTGACTAATTCCAATAATGAGCTAATTGTACTAGGAGGAACAAGCTCAACAGATTATCCTGTTACACCAGATGCTTTTCAGCCTGCTTTTGGAGGGTCAAATGATATGTTGATTTCTATTTTAAGTACAGATGGTAGTAGTTTAGTGGGTTCTTCCTATTTAGGAGGAAGTGGTGATGAAGGAATGGGAGGGTATAATGTAGTTACCTCTGGTTACTATGGCCCAGAAAATAGTGGTTTAAGAGGCGAAACAATGGTAGATGATTTAAATAATGTTTATATAGCTAATTATTCTAGCTCTTCTAATTTTCCAACAACACCAGGTGTATATCAACCTGATAAACTTGGACCTGGGTTTGATGGAATAATTGCGAAATTCAATCCCAATTTATCAACATTAGAATGGGCAACCTATATAGGAGGCACTTCAGATGATGTAACGTTTGGTGTGCGAGTGGATTCCGATTACAATGTATATGGAGTAGGTGCTACTGCGAGTGCTAATTTTCCAACAACAGCAGGAGTGTTAGCAGAAACGTACAATGGAGGTAATAATGATGGATTTGCCGTTAAACTAAGTAGTGATGGAGCTAGTTTATTGCAAAGTACTTTTATAGGAACATCAGGAGATGATGCGACCTATTTACTAGAATTTGACCGATACTATAACTTACACATTTATGGAGTGACTGACAATGGCAGTGGCTATCCAGTAACTCCAAGTACCTACTCGGAGGCAAATGGTATTATTCATATTGCAGCACTAAATGAAGATTTTTCTGATTATGAGTTTTCTACTGTTTTTGGAGATGCAGGCGTAGGTGGATTTGGTATGCAGTATAGCCCATCAGCACTAACTGTAGATTATTGTAGCAAAATATACTTAGGAGGGTTTACCGACTATAGCGGATTTCCCACTACTAGCGATGCATGGGCCGCAAACGACTTAGGCGGAGGCGATTTTTATTTTGCCGTACTCGAAAAAGGAGCTACTGGAGTAATATATGGTACTTACTTTGGAGATAGCGGATGGGAACATGTAGATGGCGGTACTTGCCGTTTCGACCAAAAAGGCGCGGTATACCAAGCGGTATGTACAAGCTCTACTGCTTTCCCTACAACGCCTAATGCTACTTTTTCTACCCCTAACAATGGTGGTTCTTGGGACCTAGCCGTATTCAAATTCGATTTTGAACAACCCGCCGTACTTGCATTAGCAGGCGCAGCACCTGCCGCTATTGGCTGTTCGCCCTTAACCGTTAATTTTGAAAACAATAGCCAAGAGGCTTCTTACTACTATTGGGACATGGCGGGCTTAGATATACTAACCGAGGCTGCCCCCGTATACACTTTCGAAGACCCAGGCTTATACGAAGTAATGTTCATCGCTATTGATTCGACCACTTGTAATATTGCAGATACTACTTTCTTAATAATTACTTGTATTAATAGTGATGTAGGCGATGCTACCTTTGTAGCAACACCTCCCGAAAATTGTACCAATACCTTTGTAGAGTTTGATGGACCTGATGGCGAATTTAACATACAATGGCTGTTTGGCGATGGAGGTTTTGCAACTAATGTCGATCCCACACATGCCTATCCTGGCCCAGGCGACTATGAAGTAACCCTAACCGTTTGGGATGATTTTGGCTGCTTTGTACCAGATACCACCACACAAATTATTACCATACCCGCCGAAGAATATGTAACCGCCGCCGCCGCTGCTGATGCAGTAGATGGATGCGCACCTTTTACAGTTAATTTTACCAATACCAGCACCAATGCCACCAGCTACGAGTGGGATTTTGGCAATAACGAAACTTCTACAGACGAATTGCCAACAGTTACTTACAACGAACCAGGCAACTATACCATCCAAATGGTAGCCGTTAATCCCGATACGTGTAATGAGCGAGATTCTATTAGCATCGACCTAGTAGTTAGAGGCTCTATCGAATCGTTATTAACGCCGCCTGATGATGGATGTGCGCCACATAGCATTAGCGTAAGAAGTGATGCAACTACCCCCGAACTTTATTGGGATTTTGGCGATGGCAACCTAGTAGCTGGCACTAGTGCTACTTATGATTATACTATTCCGGGCTTACACGAAATTTTAGCTATTGCCGTAGATTCTACTAGTTGTAATGTAGCAGATACCGTAAGCCATACCGTGGAAGTATTTGCACAAGCAACCGCATTTTTTGCTACCAGCCCTGTTAATACGGTAGAGGCAGGTGAAGAGTTAATTATAACCAATACCAGTACCAATGCCGAAACCTATGAGTGGGATTTTGGCGATGGCAATACGTCTACAGAAGCCAATCCTAAACATACTTATGCCGCTTTTGGCACTTACGAAATTTGCTTGCAAGCCCGCAATGCAGGCGGCTGCGACGATGATATCTGTGAGCCAATAAACGTTACAGAATCTGCTAAAATTGGCGTGCCTAACAGCTTTACCCCTAATGGCGATAATGTAAATGATGAACTGTTTATTAGCGGAAATGAAAACATCGAAGTCCTAGAGTTTAGAGTCTACAACCGCTGGGGGCAAGTTGTTTTTGAAACTACCAATCCCGCAGATACTTGGCAAGGAGAATTTAAAGAGCTAGACCAAGAAATGGAGGTGTATGTATATACGCTGGTAGCCATATTATTTAATGGCGAACAAGTAAAAATGCAAGGAAACATCACCCTTTTACGTTAGGAATTAGTATTGGGTAGAGAGTAGTGGGTATGAGGTATTAAGATGGTGCTGCTTCGCCATACCGTTTTAGTGATACAACTGCTTTCCACTAAAAAGCAAGATTACCGATAACAATTTTTAGGAAAAAAATAATGGGGAATGTAGTGAACAGTTTAACTACTGACCACTGAAAAAATAGCAGGATAAAACTGTTCACAAAAACACGTCACATGACACTGACCCCTGGCTACTGAAAACTGTTCACAAAAACACGTCAGCATGACACTGACCCCTGGCTACTGAAAACTGGCCACTAAACCCCGTCAGCATAAAAACTGACAGCGCAGCGTTCTGACAGTAAGCGCAGCGAACGGTCTGACTACTGACCACTAAAAAAAATATCATGAAAAAAATAATTCTACTTCTAAGTTTCATAAGCGGTATTATGGCAATCAATGGCTTGTGTACAAGCCAAGAAGCACAAGCACAAAATCCGCACTATTCTCAATTTTATGCCGATGCCATTCGCATCAACCCATCTATGACGGGCAATTTTAATGGCGATTACCGCTTTGGCTTAAATGCCAAAAGCCAATGGGAATCGGTACCCGGTCCTTACCGCACCGTATCTGCTTATGGCGATTTTAACTTTGCCAGATCCAAACAGCGTAAAAAAACGGGTTCTGATTGGTTGGCAGCAGGTTTACACAGCTTGTACGATTCGGCAGGCGATGGCGTACTATCTGCTTTAGAAGTGCGAGGCGCACTTGCAGCACATAAATCGTTTAACTCTAATTTTTATGCTTCTTTAGGAGCCGATATTGCTTTCCATCAGCGAAAGGTAGACTACGATCAACTGTACTTTAACAACCAATGGGCCGATATTGACTTTGACCCTAATATTGACGATGCGGAAGCTTTTGCCAGCGAACGCAGTAGTTATTTTGATGTAGGGGCAGGTGCTACCCTGACCTATTATGAGCC
The DNA here is from genome assembly GCA_020630215.1 of Bacteroidota bacterium. Classification (GTDB taxonomy): domain Bacteria; phylum Bacteroidota; class Bacteroidia; order Chitinophagales; family UBA2359; genus JAHDBT01. The sequence continues at coordinate 10,820 of JAHDBT010000004.1, read as the reverse complement.
AGGCATTTTTAATGTTTATGTAGGCGGTTCCATGCTACACATTAACCAACCTACCGAAACCTTTTACAATACCGATAACAGATTGGGGATGCGAATGGCCTTTAATGCAGGCGGTTCGGTTTGGGTAGGACAAGTAAGCGTAGAACCCGCTATTTATTTCTCTTCAGAGAAAAAAGCAAGTGAAATGATTTTTGGAAGTAATTTTGCTTGGGCAATGGGCAGCGACGACCGCTACAGAGACGGTGCAGCCAAAGTTTACCTCGGCGCATGGTATCGAAACAACGATGCCCTTATCGCCTTAACAGGTGTAGAGATTAACAACAACCGCATCCTTTTATCCTACGACATCAATGTATCAACCCTGCGTGCCGCCTCTAATGGCCGTGGCGGATTTGAAATTTCCTATGTGCATGTAGGACCGCTTAGTGAACCAAAAATGGATTTGTATTGCCCTCGGTTTTAAAAGTGCTTAGTTATAAGTTAAAAGCTTAACCTTAGTTATTACTAACAATCGAGCATGACCGAAGAGCGGTCAAATTATGTTAGATTTAGTATCGAACGAAAGCTTCGACCTCAGCGAGGTCGCATTATTTTTAAAGTGATTAGTAGGCAATAAGTCTTTCAACTGTTAACTGAAATAGATAAAGAAAAATACAAAAAAAACGCTATCTGTGCTTTGGTGCAGATAGCGTTTTTTTTGTCGCAAATTCGTTTCCTAGAAACAAAGTTACCTTTTGTCAAAAGGAAGTCATAAGCTATATCACCTGATTTATAGGTTCTTTAGAAAGATAACCTATTTTGTAAAGGTTGAGATAACCAAAAAAATTGTTAACTTTGGGATGACAAAGCGATTTTTTATTCATTATTAAAAGTAAACTGGCACGCTAATGGCAGATATTACCATCGTACTAAAAGATAGTACAACCGGCAGAGAAGTAGAACTCGAATTGCAAGATGATGTAGCCATTAAAGACTTGCTACCCGCCATCACACATGCGTTAGGTATTGAATATGCCGAGCAACGTCAACTACAAAATAAAACCCAATCATTCGATTATTTAGAAAATGATACACTAGGTTCTCGTATTACACAAAACTGCGATTTATGTATTTTGAAGTACGAAACCATTCAGGGCTAGTGATGGATGCGAAATAAAATGGGCCATTTTATTTTGTTTCCATTATTAAATAAATGGAATTTATAACTATACACCATGGGACGAGCAAGAGATTTTAGACTACTAGAAGACCAACGTAAAATTAAAGCAATGCTAGCCGAACACGCTTACCTACAATTGCTTAATACTAAAGGTATGCCTCCTAGCGAGTATTTACTGGAGTTTAAATTAAGAGGCTATGTTAACGATGAAGGTGCTACTGAAAATATACATCAAGTGCGCTTGAGTTTTCCAGAGCAATATCCTTTTTCGGCACCCCCTAAGTTTTCTTTTTTAAAAGGACTTTTTCACCCTAACGTGTACCGCAACGGAGATGTATGTCATGGCTGGTATTTAAACAACTGGAACCCTGCCATACGTATCGACGATCTCTTAATGGACATTGCCAAAATGATTGCTTTTAAACGAGATTCGTACAACCTAAAAAGCCCTGCTAATTACGATTGCAGTGAAGAATGGATTGAAGCACACTTAATTCCTACCGATTTTACGCCATTAAAAAAAGTGGCCAACACCCAACTACATCCTAGCGAAAGTGAAACGGATGCATTGCCTAATGAAACCGCAACTACGGTAAAAGAAGTAGACCTAGCCGTAAAACTGGAAGAAACTTTAGCCGTGAAATTTGAGGATGCATTAAAGGCAAAGTTTGAGGAGGCATTAGACGTGGAATTGGATAGTAATGCAGTAGTAGAAGTGAAAATTAAAAGCGATAAAAACTTAGAGGATAGCAGCGATGTAGTAAAGAAAACAACTGCTTTAGAAAACGAATCGAAGAATGAAACCGCTACGGATAGTGTTAAAAAAGCAATAAAAGTGATTATTAAAAATGGGTAAACAATACGGCATGTTTCAGCTATTCGGGAATATAGTTGACCCTTTAATTTAGTATACCCGAAGTGTTTCAAGCATTTTTCTTATTAATGATAAGGTTGTTTTTAATTTTCAAGGGAACATGTTCCCTTGGAGAACCTTTCCGAAGTGTCAAGTAAAAATTATAACAAATGAAACATGCCAACCATACTAAGGGGGAATTTTTTTTTGTTTATGCTTGTTCGTAAAAGAGAGGGAAAGTAGTTAAGTCTTGCGGAACTCAAAACTTTAAACCAGTTAAAAAAGAGCATGAAAATTAGAATCATTAGTGAAAAGAAAATTAAGCCACAACCAATTGTATTTCCTACCAAAAATGCAGCTATAAGTAATATCCATTATCCCCATACCCACAGCGATATTAAACACGAAGAACATAAACAGTTAAGTGTGTTTGTGCACGAAAAAGTATACCAGGCTATATGGCAGCACTCCTGTTTAGATATGGAAAATGAACTAGGCGGCGCACTAATAGGTATCTACGGAATAGATGAAGCAGACGGGCGAAAGTTTATTCTTATTACCGATGTTATTAACCAACCGCCCGAATATTTTGCCTCACCAACCCTTATCCGTTTTACTACCCCGTTTTACGATCATATTGCCCATTTTTTTGAACAAGCACTAGTCGCAAAACCCCATTTAATTCGTTTGGGTTTATACCATACCCACCCCGATTATGGCGTGTTTTTATCTCGTACCGATGTGCAAACCTTTAAAGGAATTTTTAAGGAAAACTACCAAATTGCAATGGTGGTAGACCCCGTAAAGCGACATGATGGCATTTTTTATTGGCAAGCTGATGGAGAAATTTCTGAACGGACTTGCTTTAGGGTGTACAGTAGTACCGAGCCTAATTTTTCGCCCTACTTAGGGCATACAACAGATGAGCAAATTGCAGATTACAATCCGTACTTAATTGCTAACGAAGAAGAAGACTTACCAATTGTTACTAAGGTAACACCCAAAAACAAAGAGGAGGGTACTGGTAAAAACCTAAGCATTAAAATAAATCCTCCTAGTGCAGAAGAAAAGGTAAAGCTTAATATAAAACCGAAAACCGATGCCCCACAAGAAGGCATGGTAGAGCGCATTAAGTTAAAAATTAATACACAAATTATTCCTAAAAAAACAGTAGCAGGAGCTATCGAACGGCTTAGTACTAAAGGCGACCGTATAACACATCCCCAAGGTTTTATGCCTAAAATGTGTCCTTTATACGATTTTCGTTATGAGCATACCAATATCAAACTCAAAAAATATTTTAGGTCTTTAAAAGAAAAAACCATACAAGAATATCCGTACATGATATTTACCCATCTAAAAATAAAAGAACATACCGAAGCCGCATTGCAACAGCATGGAGAAGTACTAGGAATTATACAAGGTGAAATTTGCTACGATGCCCTTAAAAAAGACTACTATGTAGAGCTACGGGAAGTATTACTACAGCCGATTAAAACAGATACCTTGCCATTTAATTACCTCGAAAAATTGTACCTAGAATGCCAATACGAAGGAAAAAGCAATTTGCTAGGATGGATATATGCCACCAATAATTTACAACAACCCATTTATCATTTTTTTGAAAAACACCAAGAACTATTTAGCCAAAATTATCATTTGGGTTTAATTGTAAAAGCACCCAGCCCTAGCCATCAACTCGATTTAGGAAACATGAATTTAGTAGCCTACAACTTTGAAGAACAGGCCCCCTATGAGTATTTCAAACATTTCTTTTTGTACGAAAAAACCTATAGCTAATAAAAACTAATGCGCTTCCAACCAATTCGCCCCGGTGTCCATCCCCACTTCAATAGGTACATTTAGCGGCATGGCATTTTTCATTTTGTCTTCCACTAAGGCTTTCAATTCTTCCAATTCCGAACGGTGTGTGTCAAATACCAATTCATCGTGTACTTGCAACACCATTTTTGATTTTAACTGGCGTTTTTGCATTTCATCATGAATGTGAATCATGGCCACCTTTATCATATCGGCTGCCGAACCTTGTATTGGGGCATTTACGGCATTGCGCTCGGCAAATTGGCGCACGGTATGGTTGGCAGAGTTGATGTCTTTTAAATAACGACGACGACCTAGCACCGTTTCGGCATAACCCACTTTTTTGGCTTTCTCTACCGACGTTTCCATAAATTTACTAATGCTCGGATACTGCTTAAAATATTCTTCGATAATTTCTTTGGCTTCGCCTCGCTTAATGTTTAAACGCTGCGACAAACCAAAAGCAGTAATGCCATAAATAATTCCAAAGTTAACCATCTTCGCTTTTCTTCGCATTTCGGTATCTACTTCGGCCAACTCAACGCCATATACACGGGCGGCGGTTGCGCTGTGAATATCCAATCCTTCCCTAAAAGCGTGCAGCATGTTTTCGTCCTCGCTCATAGCAGCCATTAGGCGCAATTCAATTTGCGAATAATCGGCAGCAAATAAAATAAAATCGTCGTTTCGTGGAATAAATGCCTTGCGTACTTTACGTCCTCGCTCGGTACGAATTGGGATGTTTTGTAAGTTGGGATTGTTAGAACTTAAACGACCCGTAGCAGCAACAGCTTGGTTAAAACTGCTGTGTATACGTCCTGTTTTAGAGTTGATTAATTTGGGCAAAGCCTCTACGTAAGTGCTGTTGAGTTTGGTTAACTGTCGGTAATCTAAAATGGTAGAAATAATAGGATTGTCTGCCGATAGTTTTTCTAGGGTGGCCTCGTTGGTAGAGTATTGTCCTGTTTTGGTTTTTTTACCTTTGTAAGTAATGCCCATTCTGTCAAACAAAACCGTGCCTAGTTGTTTAGGTGAGTCGAGGTTAAATTCTGTACCAGCTTCCTTAAAAATACTGCTTCTAATCCCTAGTAATTCTTCCCTGATTTCGGCAGCATATTCGTTTAAAAAGTTCACATCTAAAGCCACGCCATTGTACTCCATTTCGGTGAGTACGGGTACTAGGGGCATTTCAATATTTTGGTATATTTTGTAGATGCTTTCATCCTGAATGGAAGGGGTAAATTTTTCGTGTAATTGCAAAGCTAAGTCGGCATCTTCGGAGGCGTATTTGGCAACCCGTTCCACGGCAATATCTCTCATGCTGAGTTGCTTTTTACCCTTTTTGCCAATCAGCGATTCAATAGATACAGGTGTGTATTTCAAGTAAGTTTCCGAAAGTAAATTGAGGTTGTGTCGAGAGTCGGGCGCAATGAGGTAGTGTGCCAGCATGGTATCGTATAAAACGCCTGCTACTTCGATGCCGTACCATTTTAGCATCAGCATATCGTACTTAATATTTTGGGCAATCTTTGCTACTTTTTTACTAGCAAAAAAGGGTTTAAACTCGTCTACAATGGCTTGGGCTACTGCTTGGTCGGCAGGTACAGGCACGTAGTAACCTGTATGCGCCTTGTAGCTAAACGACATGCCTACTAACTCCGCTTCATTGGCATTAATACCTGTCGTTTCGGTATCAAAGCTGACTAGTTTTTGGGCTAGTAAATTTTTAATTAAATCGGCTCGTTTTTCTGGCGTATCTACTAGTATATATTCGTGGTCAGTATTGTCGATGTTTTTACCAACCGCATCTTCCGCCTCGTCTAAAATTTTGGCATTAATCGTATTGGTATCCGCATTGGCTACTTGCGAAAACAAATCCAATTGTTTGCTTCTTTTAGGAGCTGCCTTGTTCACACTTTTAGGGCTGCCGCCGCCTTCGTTGAGTTCGTAGCTATCGCCAAGGATGCGTTTGCCGAGGCTTCTAAACTCTAGTTCCCTAAAAATTTCAGTGAGTGCTTCGGCGTTTGGTTGTTCTAGTATGTAGCTTTCTGGTTCGTAATCTACAGGTACATCACAAATAATGGTGGCTAATTTTTTAGAGATGATAGCATCTTCTTTTCCTGCTATTACTTTTTCTTTAAGTTTACCTTTAAGTTTATCCGCATTTGCTAGGATATTTTCTAGGCTATCAAATTCTTTTAAAAGCTTAACCGCTGTTTTTTCTCCTACCCCTTTAATCCCAGGAATATTATCCGAAGCATCGCCCATTAATCCTAGTACATCAATTACTTGGTCGATGCGTTGAATGTCCCACTTTTTTAAGATTTTATCCACCGTTAAAATATCAACGGGATTTCGGAGGTGGGCAGGTTTGTACATAAAAATATGTTCGCTTACCAGTTGTCCGTAGTCCTTATCGGGGGTAACCATATACACCTCAAAGCCATCTTTTTCCGCTTTTTTGGCAATGGTGCCTACGATATCGTCTGCTTCAAAACCAGCTAATTCAATTCTAGGAATATTAAAGGCATCAACAACCGCTTTAATATAAGGAAGCGAGGCTCGTAAATCTTCGGGCATTTCTTGGCGGTTGGCTTTGTAAAATGGATACTCTACGGCACGGTTGGTGGGTCCTGGACTATCAAAGCAAACGGCTATATGGGTAGGTTTTTCGTTGCGAATTAAGTCGTACATCGTACTCGTAAATCCTTGTATGGCCGACACATTCATGCCTTTAGAATTCATTAATGGATTGCGGTTAAAGGCAAAATAAGCTCTATAAATTAAAGCAAAGGCATCGAGTAAATAAAGCTTTTTAGTTTCTTGCGGCTGCGACATAGTTGGCAAATTTTTATTTTGACTGCTAATGGTTAAGGACGATTTTTCCTTGTTTGTAGCTGTAAAGATACATAGTGGATTGGAATAATGAAATGTTGCTATAAAAAAAGCCTCCGCTACACAAAATTAATTGTGTTGGGAGGCTTTTTTATTTAAAGAGAAGAGAGGATTTTAACCACCGCAATCTTCTACTGTTATGGTTATTTGGTCAATATCTATACAACCAAGAATATCTGTAACAGTTAAAGAGTAAGTAGTAGTAGTAGCAGGACTAACGGTAATACTTTGAGTTGTTTCACCAGTACTCCAAGTATAAGATGTTCCTCCAGAACCTGTTAAAATGGTGCTTTCTCCTAAACAAATGGTTTGATCAGGGCCTAATAGAGGGATGCCAGTACTTCCTATTGTTACGGTTATTGCATCAGTAGCTGTACAGCCAAAGTCATCACTTGCCGTTACCGTATAGGTAGTGGTACTGCTAGGATTTGCAGTTAGTGAGGTGCCTATATATCCATTACTCCACTCGTAATAAGTTCCATTGCCTTCTGCAACTATTGTAACAGAGAGTCCAACACAAGTTGTTATATTGTTTCCAAGATCGACTTGAACATCGGTTACGGTTACGGTTGTTTGTGCGGTAACTGTACAGCCATTGGCATTACTCGCTGTTACGGTATAAGTAGTTGTATTGCTAGGAGATACAGTAACAGATGGTATGGATACACCAATATTCCATAGATAGGATAAATCTGTTCCCGAAACGGATATATTAGTACCTTCTCCTAAACAAATAGTTTGGTCGGGGCTTATTTCTATGCTTGGGTTTTCTTGGACTACGGTAACAATCGTTTCCGCAACTGCGGTACAGTCATTGGCATTGCTTGCCGTTACCGTATAGGTAGTGGTACTGCTAGGATTTACAGTAATAAGCGTACCTGTTTGCCCCGTATTCCAACTGTAATTAGCACCTGTACCCCAAGCAGATAAGGTGGCACTTTCTCCTAAGCATATTGTTTGGTTTGGTCCTGCATTGGCATTTGTATCTGATACGGTAACAACTATTTGGTCGGTTGCGGTGCAGCCATTACTATTACTTGTAGTTACCATGTAAGTTGTTGTACTGCTAGGATTTACAATAATTGATTGCCCTGTTTGCCCCGTATTCCAACTATAAGAAGCAGCTGTTCCCGAAGCAGATAAGGTAGCACTTGCTCCTAAGCAAATACTTTGTGGGGGACCAGCATCTACCATAAGGTTTTCTACATTAACGGTTATTTGGTCGGTAGTATAAGTACCACCATTTGCAGCGGTAACACTTACGGTGTAGGTAGTTGCAACAACTGGGCTTACAGAAATGCTTTCTCCTGTTTGTCCTGTATTCCATTGATAAGCAGTTCCATTTCCTGCGGCTGTGAGTGTAGTACTTTGTCCGAGGCATATTGTTTGGTCTTCGTCAGCATTTACTACTGGCAATGGAATAACATTTACCTCAACAGAATCTATTCTAGAACATCCTTCATTGGAGCTAATGGTAACCGTGTAAAGGGTGTTTGCTGTTGGATTTACAAAAATACTGTCAGATGTTTCGGAAGTACTCCATAGGTAAGTGTCGCCGCCATTGGCCCATAAAATGCTGGTATCGCCTTCGTATATTGCTTGGTTGGGGCTGCTATTGGTAATAAACACACTAGGGGAACAGTCTATTTCTTCCTCACAATTATCTTTTTTGCATTGACTAAACAACAAGCACATACTGCTAATAACTACGAGTGTAAGCAATAGGGAAAACTGGTTTTTCATGGTAATAAATATTGGGTTTAAGGATAAAGGTTGAGCTTGCTAAAGATAGGTAAAGAATAGGAATTAAATTATTTTTTACCATAATTATAGGGGATTTGGCTAGGTAATTTGATTGAGACTATAAGTATGCTCCATAATGGTAGGTGTTGAAACACATCATTATGGAGCGAGTAAGTTTTAAGGCTATTTTAGCCGCCGCAGTCTTCTACGATTACGGTTACTTCGTCTGTATCGGTACATCCATTAGCACTACTTACTGTTACAGGATAAGATGTAGTAATTTCGGGAGTAACGGTAATTGATACACCATCTCCTCCTGTATTCCATTGAACAAAAGAACCGCCAGTTGCTGTTAGGGTAGTACTTTCTCCCAGACAGATAGTTTGGTCGGGGCCTGCATCGGCTACAAGATCTTCTACATTTACCGTTGTTTCAGCAGTATCGGTGCAGCCATTTGCATCACTTACCGTAACGGTATAGGTGGTAGTTGCACCAGGATTTACTGTAATGCTTGCACCGTCAACACTTGGCCCCCAAGAAACAGCAGAGCCTCCAGAACCAGTTATTGTAGCAGAACTACCATAACAAATAGTTTGGTTGGGACTTGCACTTGCAACAGCATTACCAACGTTTACAGTTATTTCATCTATAGCTGTAGTACCATTACAAGCAGTTACGGTAACGGTATAGGTGTTAGTGCTAGTAGGTTCTACTATTATAGTAGGTGTATTTTGTCCTGTGTTCCATTCGTAATAAGTGCCTCCTGATACACTAAGGATGGTGGAGCCCCCAACACAAATTGTTTGGTTAGGACCTGCCTCTGCTACTGCATCTTCGGTGCTATCACTAATAACTTCTACCTGAATAAGCTTTTCCAGTTCGCAGCCATCATCGCTAGTAAAAGATACAGTATAAGTGGTGTTTACGGCTGGGCTTACATTAATTGTTTGACTTGTTTCTCCTGTACTCCATAACCAATTGGTGCCAACGGCATTAAGGTTAATACTTTCTCCTGAGCAAACTCCTAATGTTTCTTCGGTTATTTCGGTATAAGTTTGCACCCAAACCCAATCAGTAGTAGTACAACCATTGTCGGCAGTAGCTGTTACAGCGTAATTAGTGGAGCTACTAGGGCTAACATTTATACTAGTTGTTGTATGACCTGTACTCCATAAATAACTTAAGCCATTGGTTTCGCTGGTGGCAGTTAGGGTAGTGGTTTGGTTAGGGCATATCAGTTGGTTTTCGCCAAGATTAACGTCTATAGGTGCTTCTACAAATATGGTTACTTCGTCTGTAGCGGTACAGCCGTAGCCACTTACGGTTACGGTGTAGGTAGTAGTAGTACTAGGTGTTAAGTACAAATTTTGATTGGTGCTGCCATTACTCCATTCAAAAGTATCGCCACCTGTGGCATTTAACACAATAGTATTGCCACCGCAATAAGTTTGGTCAGGACCTGCATCTGCTAAATTTTCGCTACTAATTGGTGTTAGTGTAATCGAGTCAATAGCCATACAGCCAAAACTATTACTAATGGTTACGTAATAGGTCGTAGGCGTGGTAAGTGTTACCTCAATACTAGCACTTGTTTCGGTAGTATTCCAAAGATACTCATCGCCGCCAGTTGCACTAACGGTAACAGGAAAGCCACTACATACATTTTGGTTTTCGGTAAGGGAGGGGCTGAATAATTCGGGTGGGCATTCCCCGTCTACAGCCTCACAAACTTCTAGAGGAGTAGTTAAAGGATTTTCTCCTTCTGCAATGGTAATTTGAGTAGTACCAACCAAAGGGCCAGGAGTAAATACGCTTAGTGTGGTTGTGGTGCCAATGGCGCTTAAAGGAGAAATGAGGAAGAATTGATTACTTTCTAAATGAATGATACTGTTACCCGCTTCCCAACTAAAAAGCAATAGTGCAGGACTATTATTTCCAGTACAACTTTCTATTGTTCCTGTAATGTTTGTTAAACAAGGTAGTATTAAATCTTCTAAAATTAAAGCTTCATCTGCCGAAACACCTGTTATATCAATTTCATTACTAGGATATTCAAAGTAGCTTTCTTGTACACTAACAGAAAAACTAAGTTCTTCTGCCACATTGCTTTGGTAAGTCCCCTCCTCATCTGTATAAACCATTAAAGGTCCAACTTGCACAGGCACATTGGCAAGCGGAGCCCCATTACAATCTTTCACAAATCCATATACTTCTGCCCTATCCGAAACAGGGTCGTCACAATTCCAAGTAGAAAAGTGCGATACCTCCCCCACATACTCATCACCATCTAAAGTCGCCATTCCTTCTTCTTCCCATTTAGCCGTTTCCTCATTAAAATGCCAAAGGGGA
>JAHDBT010000268.1 GCA_020630215.1 Bacteroidota bacterium | reverse complement strand
GCCTGTGGCTTGCTAACAATACTAAAATATATCGCCCCCCAAATATCTTAGTGAAATGAAAAAAATAAAGTCCTCCAAGAAATTTAATTATATTTTTCAAGGCAAGGCGTAAAGCGCAGTAATAGCGAGCTATTACGAGCATTTACAACGCAGCATTGGGAAATAGAATAAATTAGATTGGTGGAGTTTATTTTTTCTCATTCACTTAGAACTAGTAAATTCTAAATTTTCGATCCTAAATTCTAAATAAATCCCTCCCTAGCGTCAACATAAAAAAAAATCAAAAATCACATTTCAAATATCAAGAATCACATATCAAACTTCCCCATTCAGCAGGAAAAAATCTTAAATTCTAAATTTTCGATCCTAAATTCTAAATAAATCCCTCCCTAACGTTAGCAGGAAAAAATCAACAATCACATTTCAAAAATCAAGAATCAAACCTCCCTAAATAATCGACCCCATCGGCTCTCGCAACATGGTACGATTGACAACTTCGTCTTTCATGGTTTGGATAAAATCGGCACGGCTCATATAGGCTTGTTCTTCGATGCCGTAGCGTCGTAGGGTAACCGAATTTTCTTCTACCTCTTTAGCTCCAATAATAAGCATGTTCGGTATTTTTTGTACCGTATTGTTACGTATTTTTTTGTTGAAGCTGTTGTTAGAATCATCAATAATAGCCCGCATATAATTTGCTTTCAACTCCTCGGCTAAAGCTTGTGCGTACTCCATGCAATCATCGGCAACGGGAATAATACTTACCTGTGTAGGGGCGCACCAGGTAGGGAAGGCACCACCGTAGTATTCCATAATAAAGCTGATAAAACGCTCGTGAGTAGATAAAGGTGCACGGTGAATAATAATTGGCGTTACTGATTCGCCAGCCTCATTGGTATATTTCAAATCAAAATTTTGTCCCGATAAGAAATCCACCTGAATGGTAGAAACTGTTTCCTCTCTGCCCATTAAGTTTTTAAACTGAATATCAATTTTAGGCCCATAAAAAGCCGCTTCGCCTTCGCCTACAAAATAATTCAATTCTAGCTCGTCCATTACCTTTGCCAGTAACTTTTCGGCTTTAGTCCACATGGCTTCATCGCCTTTAAACTTGTGCTTGTTTTCTTCACCACGAATAGATAGGCGGAAAGAGTACTCGGTTAATTTAAATGTATCGTACAATTCCTGATACATTTTGATGGTACTTTTAAATTCTTCTTCAAATTGCTCTTCTGTTAAATAGATGTGTGCATCATTCATCGTCATGGCACGCACTCTAATTAAGCCGCTTAGTTCGCCTGTTTTTTCAAAACGGTAACAAGTGCCGTATTCTGCTAGGCGCAAAGGTAAATCACGGTAACTGCGTTGGTCGCTGCCATAAATTAAATGGTGATGCGGACAGTTCATCGGTTTTAAATAGTATTTGGTTTGTTCTTCCCCTTCGCCATCTTTCAATAGCATAGGCGGGTACATCGAATCTTCGTAGGCAGGTAAATGCTGAGAGGTATGGTAGAGTTTATCTTTGGTGATGTGTGGCGTAACTACTCGTTTGTAGCCATATCTAAACTCAATTTCTCTAGCATAGTTTTCAATCTCGTCGCGTATTACCGTGCCATTAGGTAGCCAAAGCGTAAGTCCTGCGCCTACCATCTCACTATCAAAATGGAAAATACCTAGATCTTTACCTAGTTTTTTGTGGTCAAACTTTTCGGCAATGCGACGGCGATCCATAAAGGCACGTAGTTCCTCATTGCTTTCAAAAGCTACGGCATAAATACGGGTTAACTGCGGATTTTTTTCGCTTCCTAACCAGTACGCACCAGCCACTTTATCCAATTTAAATCCTTTAATGGGTAGCTCGCCTGTATGGGCTACGTGCGGGCCTTTACACAAATCAATAAAAGGACCGTTTTGGTAAAAAGAAAAATCTGTTACCCCACGGTCTACCAAGTTTTTAATATTTTCTTTCTTAAACGTTTCGGTCGGCATAATGTCTTCCAAAGCAGCTACTACGGTTTCGTTGGTGTATTCGGTTTTTACAAACTCCTGTTTTTGGTTAATAATTTTCATCATCTCTTTGGTCACTGCTTTAAACTCTTTATCGCTAAATTGGTGATCGCCAAAATCAAAATCGTAATAAAAACCCGTACTTGTAGGAGGGCCAAAACCCAGCTTTACATCAGGATGTATTTTTTGTACGGCTTGCGCTAAAACATGCGCCAACGAATGACGTATTTTATATAAGGTTGGATTGTCTTGATATTCCATTTTACAGATTTTAGTAGATGGTGGATAAGTAGTTGGTAGGTCGTATAGGGTAGTTGGTATTGCTTGCTTAAAAAATTTCCCTACGCTATAATTAGCCTACACCTTATTCGCATTAAAGTTCTGACCTGTTTATTGAATTTTGGTTCTTTTCACTAAAAAGGTCAAAAATGGGGAGCAAAAATAGTTAAATTTTTATTCCTTGACTACTTGTAGGGCATTAATATTTTAACTTTTTACAGGTTTATTTTAGTTGTTTAGGATTCCCACGGAGTTGCACGAGGTTTTTCACTAGGTTTCACGGAGTTTTTTGGGCTTCGCTGTCTTCTTTTCTAGCACAATCGGCTCTTTAGAGATTGTTATTTCTTTTGTGTCCCTTAGTGGTCTGTCAAGTCAATTATGTTAGTTGTTTTGGCGATTTTTGCTCCCTAGCGGCGTTGCAAATACTCGCCGTAGCTTAGGCTAGGCCTGCGTTTTGCGCCTTGCTAAGAAACAAAACTCACTCAAAAGCAACTTAACACTATTAATTTGACAAACCACTTAGTTTGTGGATATTTAGTTTGTTTGTAGGAGAAAACATCTTAAAAATGAAGCTTTATTTTAAGTGTTTTCTTCTTGTTCCTTCTTTTTCCGCCAATACCTTAGCAAACCCGTCGCACTCATCCACGAGGGATTAGCAATTTCGTAGCGAGCAATGGCGGCTTTGGTCATTCCTCTAGCCAGTAAACTTTCTTTTACATAGGCTTGAAACTGTCCCATCAATACCATTTTATCGGTTTGTAGGGCTAGGTGTGGTTGTATGTAATTGGCCCAATCTAACAAAACACTTTCTAGAGCAGCGAGGTGCGTTTTGGGGGCGCTGACTTTGCCAAAGTGCGCTAAGTACAAACGCTCAACAGGCAAGGTTTTAATCAGGGCAATAGACTGTTGCCAATCTTCAATATTAATATCTGGTGGTGGGCATGGAGGTACAACTGCATCGTCTTTAATTTTTACGCCAGCTACATCGCCACAAATTAAATCGGCATCGTTAATTTGCCAGGCAATATGGTGTACGGCATGTCCTGGAGTGTAGTGGGCGGTAATGGTAACGTTGCCAATGGTAAATACGGTTTTATCATCAACGCTGCTAATATTTTCGAAGGCGATGGGTTTTAGTGTTCCCCATAGGCTGTCCATCATGCCCTTGTAAATGCGTTTGGCAGAGTCTAGCAGTTTGGTGGGGTCGGAGAGGTGGTGATAGCCTTTGGGATGCACGTATATATGTGCGCCTTTTTCCGCAAATGCCCACGCTGCGCCTGCATGGTCGAGGTGTATGTGGGTGAGGAAAACGTGTTTGATGTCGGTTAATTCGTAGCCTAGTGCTTGTATGCCTTTTTCTAGGGTTGGGAGGGTGGAGTGGGGGCCGGTTTCTAGTAGGATGGGGCCTTCGGAGCTTTCTACTAGGAAAGCGGCTATGGCGTTGTCGAAACCTTGGAAGTGTAGGTCGATGGTGTGGATTGGAGGCATGGTTTTGTTTTTTGTTTTAGTAAGGCAAAGGTAGGGAATTTTTTGTGGAAATTATCTAGGAAAAAATGAAAATGCTTTGAGGAATATAAGTGGAAACGCATTGAAAATTTACGATGTCTAAACCATCAATTATTTAAGTTTTCATCCACTAGTAGTGCTAAATGTGCTTACCTTTTTTAGGTTTTAACATTATCTAACTGAAAGGCTATAACAGATCGTTTTTTAATTACCTTTTTAATATTAAAACCCAAAAAAAACAATGAAATACCTATTGATTTTTATCTTTATTTTGTTTGCTAATCCTTTAATGTATGCTCAGGCTAACTATTGTGGTGTAATAGCAAATGAAAAAACTTTGAGGGAGATTTTTAGGAAGTCTTCAAAATTCAATCAAAACCTATTAACGATAAGAAACGCAGATATTTCAAGAGTAAGAAAAATTACGGATATCAGAAGACTTAATGATATTTCTTTGGATTTTGAAACGGAAGCGTCAACAAGAGCAGTAGCTATTCATGCTGTTGTTCTTAGAGGGGCAAATGGGAGAGGAGGAATTTCTGAGCAGAATATTGAACGTAGTATAAACAACCTCAACAATAAGTATAGAAAGCTTAACATTAGCTTTTACGTTTGTCACTACACGTATATAAATAATGACACGCATTTTAATCATCGTTTTAGTAATTCAAAACATCCAGACTATATTACCAGAAACAATTTAGATGATAACAACGTTGATGGTGCAATTAATATATATTTTGTGCCAAACTCATCAGGCACGTCCTGGTCTTCCTTTCCTTGGATGGATAGAGAACATATTGTAATGTATAATAATCATGTTACAAATGGTGAGTCAAGCGACCTAGGAATTTTAAGTCATGAGATTGGCCATTGGTTTGGACTGTTACATACATTTGAATCTGCAAGGGGAAAAGAATTGGTTGCCCGTACAAACTGCACTACTGCGGGTGATGGTGTTTGTGATACCCCTGCAGATCCAGATGGTTCTCATAATAGGAGAACTTGTACCTACACAGATGATTTAAAAGACGCAAATGGTGACTTATATAAGCCTATGGTTACAAATATTATGAGTTATTACTTCGATTGTTTAGATGATTTTACCAAGGGACAAGAAGAAATTATTCAAACAAATTTAATAACCACAAGGAAGCCCGTACTCTCCCGCCCTCAAAACTGCTCGATGGTAGGACAAAAAGTAAAAGGCTATAAATGGTCGGAGGGATGGACTAATACGGAGTTTTTTACCATAAATAACCAAGCATATTTATTCCTACTAAAACAAAAAGGACTGAGTCCTTCTGGTAAAAATGTTCATATCCATAAAGTAAATCGGAATGGTACAGTAGGGCAAAAGGTGAAAGACTATCAATGGTCAGGGGGATGGACTAATACGGAGTTTTTTACCGTAAATAACCAGACTTATCTATTTCTACTAAAACAAAAAGGACTAACTGGTTCCGATAAAAATGTTCATATTCATAAAGTAAATAGTGACGGTACGATAGGAAAAAAAATACAAGGGAGTAAATGGTCAGAGGGATGGACTAGTACGGAGTTTTTTACCGTAAATAACCAAACTTACCTATGCATACTAAAACAGAAAGGACTAAGTGGTTCTGGTAAAAATGTTCATATTTATAAAATGAACAGTGATGGTACAATAGGAAAAAGAATAAAAGACTATAAATGGTCAGAGGGATGGACTAATATGGAGTTTTTTACCGTAAATAACCAAACATACCTATACCTACTAAAACAAAAAGGACTAAGTCGTTCTGGCAAAAATGTGCATATTCATAAAGTAAATGGGGACGGTACGGTAGGACAAAAAGTGAAAGACTATAAATGGTCAGGGGGATGGACTAGTACAGAGTTTTTGACCGTAAATAACAAAACGTATCTATATCTACTAAAAGAAAAAGGACTAAGCCCTTCTGGTAAAAATGTTCATATTCATGAGCTGAATAGCAATGGAACGGTTGGTAAAAGAGTGGAAGCTTACAACTGGTCGGAGGGATGGACTAATGTGGAGTTTTTTACCACAAATAACCAAACGTATCTATACCTACTAAAACAAAAAGGGCTAAGTCGTTCAAATGAAAATGTTCATATTCATTTAATGAAGTAGGAGTAAGCGAAATAGCTATGATTTAGAAGTAGTTACTAATGTAAATTACCTTAAAATGGGGCTGCAGGGCTAAGTTGAAATTGGAAGACGTGTTTAATGTTTCCTGATTTGTAGCTTAGTGCTTGTATGCCTTTTTTTAGTGTTGGAAGGGTGGAGTACGAGCCAGTTGCTAGTAGTATTGGGCCAGCAGAACTTTCTACTAGGAAAGCAGCGGTGGCATTGTCGAAACCTTGGAAGTGTAGGGCTATGGTGTGGATTGGAGGCATGGTTTTGTTTTTGTTTTAAGCGGGGCAAAGGTAGGGAATTTTGGGGCAATTTATGCAGGCGTTTTTTTGCTAAAGCTTGACGGTTTTTGGGTTTTTTCTTATATTAGCGTTTAGGTTAAGTTTATTTTTTGTTAGAGATGAGGAGTTTTTTTGTGGGTGTTTGGTTTTTAGGTCACTAGGGAGGGGTAAATGTGGGATTGGTTTTGTGTAGCTAAGATATGTGCAATGGGGTTTTGTATATATACAGACCGTTGGCATCAATTAAAAAAACCAAAAAGTATACAAGATTTGAAATTTAGTATAAAACACCCAAACACTTCACACCTATTTTTGTGTTATTCTTTTCAAGAAAAATAATAAGTAAAGATGAGTACAAATCAATTTGGCAAACAAGGATGGACTCCTGAAAGAATAAGAAATTTAAATGGTAAAATCTATGTCATAACAGGTACTACTAGTGGTACAGGATTTGAGGCGGCAAAAATATTACTTTCAAAGGGAGCAAAAGTGGTGATGCTTAATCGAAACCAAAAAAAAGCAGCGAACACCATCGCTACTTTAAAACAAGAACTTGGTAATAATGTAGATAGCTTATCTATACAAATGGATTTAGCAGTACAAGCTTCTATAAAAAAGGCAGCAGAAGAGGTTCTTAAAAAAGTTCCTAAAATCGATGCACTTATCTGTAACGCTGCAATTGCTCAAATCCCAAAACAAACACTTACTGTTGACGGTTTTGAAAGTCAAATGGGCGTTAATCACTACGGTAACTTCTTACTACAAGGATTACTTTACTCGCGAATTGAAGAATCCAAAGGGCGAATAGTTGTTGTAGGTAGTATGGGCTATGCTATGGGAATTAAAACTATACAGTTTGACGACATGAATTGGGATAAGAACTACAATCCCAATGGTGTATATAGCCAAAGTAAATTAGCGCAGATTATGTGTGTTTACGAATTACAAGACCGACTAAAAGAAGCAGGTAAATCAGGTGTTAAGGCGTATGCTTGTCACCCAGGTTCTTCAAGAACTAACCTTATAAATACAAGTGGTAGTTTAACAATGAGGATTATTTTTGGTCTGATGAAATTGTCTCCGTTGACACAACCTGCCGAAAAAGGTGCTTATCCAATGTTGATGTGCGCTACTGAAAAAGACTTAGACCAAAGTAAATTTTATGGACCTACAGGTAGAAGTAATTGGGTTGGTCCTGTTGGAGCACATAAATTAGAATCACACGCAAAAGATAAAGATGTTGCGAAGAAGTTATGGGAAGTATCAGAACAGGCAATTGGATTAAAGTGGAATTTTTAAATTTTTAAAAAATAAACATGGATATTTTGAAAGCATCAACCGATTGGGTAAAAGCCGAACTCTTTTCAACTCCTTTTTTTATTCTTTTTGGAGTTTTATTTGTATTGGCGAGCATAGGATTTTGGCAATTAGGAAAAACCGAAATGGCAAAAGCATACATTATTCCTACTATCGTAGCAGGTGCCTTACTTACGATTATTGGACTTGGTTTATTTTTCACCAATAAATCAAGACTTGCAAAATTTCCTATTGCTTATGAGAATAATGCATCAGCCTTTGTAGAGTCCGAGCTTGCCCGTTCCGAAGCAACCTTAAAGGAATATAGAACAATTGTTTTTACAGTAATTCCTATAATTATTGCTATCTGTGCCATAGGCATTATGTTCTTCAAGACTCCTATTTGGCGTGCAAGTTTGATTACAGCTATTGCCATGTTGGTCGTCATATTATTGATTGACGGTACAGCATCTGCCAGAGTCGATGCTTATAACCAACAATTATTGTCAATAGAAAAAGACTTCAAAGAATAAAAGATACGATGAAACATTTCAAAACACTATCAGCTTATTTTGATTACATTCAATTACCTCCTCCCGAACATCCTATGTTGAGTGTCTTGTTCGCAGAAGGCGATAGTTTTCTTCCATGCCCAAGAAAAAGCTCTCCGCCCATTAGCAACGATTGCTATTCCATTAGTCTTAAAAAAGTAGTCAAAGGAAACTTGAACTATGGACGAACAAAATATGATTTTACTAATGGAGTATTAATTTTTATTGCGCCAAGACAAGTTATGCAATGGGATAGTAGCGTAGTTTTTGAGCAAAAAGGTTGTTCGATAAACTTCCATGAAAATTTTCTCAAAGGAACTGAATTAGCACAACAAATTAAGAAATATGGGTTCTTCTCCTACCATGTAAATGAAGCCTTGCATCTTTCACCAAAAGAAGAAAAACAAATAGAATCTATTGTGGAGAATATTGAAATAGAATATCACAACAACCAAGATGAATTTAGTAAAGACATTATCATTTCTCAGTTGAGTACCCTTTTAAAATATGCCAATCGTTTTTACGAAAGGCAATTTTTAAATCGAAAAGAACTGTCGAATAATTTGTTAGAGCAATTTAACGAACAATTAAACGCCTATTTTACTTTGGGAAAATTGCAAGAAGAAGGTATTCCAAGTATAGACCAGATAGCAGAGAAGATGTCTGTTTCGCAACGCTATCTTAGTGACACACTTAAAAAAGAAACAGGCAAAACTACAACTGAACACTTACAAATATATTTGATTGATGAAGCTAAGAATATTTTATTGAATCCAAATAAAAGTATTTCAGAAGTAGCATATGAATTAGGATTTGAATATCCACAATATTTTTCAAGATTATTCAAAAAGAAGGAAGGAATAAGTCCAACTGGATTTAGAGAAAAATACAAGATAAACTAAAAAGAAAACGGATGCCAATAATGCATACAACGGCAATAGCTCCCATTCGGTCGCTACTGCGTGTATGCGGGGCGGGGACGTTAGAATTGTAGATTTTAAAATAGTTGGTTCGGTAATTTTAGCCTTATTATCCCTATTGGCATTTGGAGCATTGAACACGCTAGTGGCTCAAAACCTAAGTTTCTGATGATTAAGTCGCCGTATTTTTTTTCTGCTACTAGGCATTGCGAGGGAGCATAGCCGTAGCTACGTGACCGAGTAATAACGCCGTAGCAGGAAAAAAAGACAAGGCTTGGGTCATCAAGAACTTAGGGTTTGAGTCACTAGGTTGGAATGTAATGTAATGGAGACATTCGATGAAATATGGACGAAATCTGAGAAGTACGAATTTAAATAATAAACCGAGAAGTTCTGCTTTAGAAGATGCTAGATTGATTCCTTGTGTTCAATAACCATAATTATGGTTAAGAAACCCTCCGCAGCACCATCTTTACCTTATCTTATCTGTGAAATCTTAAAACCAATCAACTTATCAAAAGAAACAAAAGAAGAGGTGCTAAAACAAGGAGAAGAATTGATAATGGCGTTCTATGAATTAGTAA
>JAHDBT010000267.1:3605-9596 GCA_020630215.1 Bacteroidota bacterium | reverse complement strand
ATGGAAGTACTGGAAATCCCAGAAATAGCACCTAAAAATTATCCCAACTAGTTACCTTTTACTTATTAGGTTGATATAAATAGGACCTTAACGAATTGTTCATTAATTTATCTCCATCTTATGAAAGCAATTTATACTTTTTTGTTGTTTGTTATTTTGACTGTAGCTGCTACAAGCATCGCTCTAGCACAAGATTTTGACCCCCAAGCATTTTGCGAATCACAATGCAATTTCTCCCAATTTACTGCCGACGTAGAAACAAACGATATTGTTATAGCGAACGATATTGCCTGGATTGCAACGAATGGCGGACTCCTTAAATACAATTTAACAGATGATACCTACATCAAATACACTACCAATAATGGACTCCGAACCAACCTGGTAAAAGATATTGCCTTAGCAGAAAACGACATCGTATGGTTAGCAACCAACTTAGGATTGTGTAAGTTTAACAGCGAAGAAAATTGCTTTTATTACGATGATAATGGAGGCAACTCCCTCGAAAATCCCTATCGTGCTTATTCTAATCAAGTGGAGGTCGATGCAAACAATCGCTTGTGGTTATTGTCGTCGGGCTATAATAACCAAATTACCATTTATGACGAAGCCAATGGCACTATCGAAAATCCTTACAGCTATGCGGATGAACCTTTTGGCGACGAAAATACCTGTCGCATTACCAAAGACAATAATGGCGATATGTGGATTTTGCTTACTACGGTAACAGAGGAAAATGGAGATGATGATATAGGATATGTAGAATTGGTACACTATGATTTAGGTAACAACACCTACACAACCAAAGCTACTATTGATAGTTTAGGAAATTGGCATTCCTTCTGTAAAATGGAGATGGATGCGAATGAGGATATATGGTTTAGTGTTGGCCGAAAATTGTATAAATATGATGTGTTAAATGAAACCACTTCTTTGGAGATGACCTCAACAGGACACTGGATAACCAATTTAAACTTTACCCTCGATGTCAATAATGAACAACAATTATGGTTTTCTGTTGCCTACGACAACGAATTGTATCTCAATAGTATGGAGGAAGAGTTGTCATTATCAGAACGATACGAGTGGTACAATGGCTTATATGTAAAAGACAATCAATTATGGGTTGCAACAAGCGTAGGCGTATATCAAAAAAACAGTACTGATAATACATTTGACCAACTGAGTTTAGACCAAAATTTCCTAGCCAATTATGGTACTACTATGGAAGTAGACGGAGAAGGTAATATTTGGATAGGCTATAGAGATACGGATTTGGGTATGTCTCGATTTAATGTAAACACGCAAACCACCCAACATTTTTATGAATATAGAGGAGCAGAAGATTTTTTAATGATAGGAGAAATATTATGGTTTAGAAGTTCTGACAGACTGTACCGTTCTACTAGTGCTGCATTAAATGCATTTGAGGAAGTATCTATTGCAGAACAGATAGCGTGGTTAAATAGTGATTTGTTGTTATTGAATGATGCTATTTATGTAGCAGCCACTTATTTAAATAGTGAAGACGAACGGGTGATTGGTTTATTCAAATACCATCTTACAACAGAAACGATGAATTGGGTACTAGACTTACCACAAGAAGTAGCAGATATTACGAGTGATGGAGAACGAATTTTTCTGGCAACAGATGAGGGAGTATATGTTGTAGAAAATGAGGAATTAAATGTTTTAGTAGCAGATATTCAGGCAAAGTATATTTGTTGGGATGCCATTAATAATTGGTTATGGATTAGCCGGCAAGATGTAGAATGGAACGTTAATCACCTATATACTTACAGCGACGATAATGGTTTGCAAATTGCCGATTATGTTCATGAAGGAACAGGCAAAATGATATTAGACCATAACAACCAATTATGGATAGGACGATGGGGCTTACGTAGTGCCAATGGTTTAGGCCCTTTTTATGCAAAAGATGGTTTGCCTAGTGGGGAAATTAGAGACCTGATAGTAGACGAGTTTAATAACTTATGGATGGTAGGCCCTGGCGGAATGGCTGTTTATGAAGCACCTAATTTTATCAATACATCTCAAAATACCATTTGTTTTGGCGATAGTGTTTTGTTTTCGCACAACCTAGCAGCCGATGCAACTTTTAACTGGGAATTAACCCACAATGATCAAATACTATTTACAAGCGAAGCAGCAAGCTTTGATTATTTATTTGAGGAATATTCGGGCAGCTATAATATTAACCTAAATGTAGTAACAGACAATGGCTGCCAAAAAACAGATGTACAAACCATACAAGTGAATCCAACCGTAGAGGAGATTTGGATACCACAAAGCTACCCTTTATGCAACGATACCGATTGGGTTACCCTCCAAGTTTCCGACGATTTAGCAGCGTACCAATGGATGTATAATGGCGAAATTGTAGGAAGCGAATACCAACACATCACCAACCAACCAGGCATGTATATGGTAAATATTACCGACCATTGCGGCGGCGAAACCACCCTCACAACCGAAATTGTTCCCAACCTCAGTTTTTATATTGGACAAACTTGGAACGATGCAGGAGAGGTCGTTACCTTATCGGCAAATATATGGGACGATGGTACTACCTACCTTTGGAGTACTGGCGAAACAACACAAAGTATTGAGGTAAGCGAAGAAGGCGACTACAGCGTAACGGTTACTTACAATGGTTGCACCGCTACTGAAATAACTACCGTAAGTTTTTTAATAGATGGACTAGGAGAGGAGGGGCAAAATTTATCCAATGTAATAGTAAAGGTGTATCCAAATCCTAGTGCAGATTTTATTAAGGTAACTTGTAATGCCAATGCTTTTAACCAACGTATTAACACCAGTTTATACAGTTTAAGTGGGCAGTTAATGTATACGCAAAGTAATGCTCCTAGTAAAAACCTACATATAGATATGAACGATTTTGCAAGTGGGGTTTATTTATTACAAGTTCAGTATGAAGGAGAGAACAAAATGCATTACCAAAAAATAGTGAAACAATAAATCGAAATCGTTTATTTACGGTTTTCTTTCTACAAAAAAACAAGTTATAAAGAAGGTGTTTTTTTAAGTGAAAATTCCCAATAAGCTATTGTAAATCAGTAGCTTATTGGGAATTGCTTATTGTTTTAATATAATGTTAAGTACTTACCTAAACCCTAATGAATAAAGCGTATCAGAATTTAGCCCACCTAGCGGTAACTCTCTCTCTACCTGAAAATGAAACAAGGCATCTTTCATTTGTGGACTCATATCGTTGGTCATGGGACCAGGGTCGTAGCCTAGCGATTGTAAGGCCCGTTTTACATCTACAATACGTGCGCTAGAGGCGGCACCTAGATTGGCAACATCGGGTAAGGTTACGGGTTCATTCGGGTCTTCAAAAAACAGGGCATCTTCCTCCTGTTTATTGTTGTACTTTTCATCGGTGCTAAATAAGGCTGCTTTAAGGTTAGGTGTAAATTGCCCAAATTTTAGCTCATTACCGTTTATAAAATCCGTAAATGCCGAACGAGTCATATTGCCTACTAAGTTATCAATAGGCCCTGGGTCAAAGCCCTTTTTCTCTAGGGCAGATTGAATATCTTTGACTTCAAAATCCATCAAGTTGACCCCAATCGCATCCAACGATTTAGCCGTTCTATCGCCAACAGTCACTCCTTGGTTTGCTTGGAATTGTTCTAGGGCTAAAACCGTTTCTTCCTTCATTTGCCCATCAATACGCCCTGGCGAATAGCCGCTTAGAAAAAGAAGAATTTGGGCTTTTTTTACCGTTTCTGCTGTTTCAAAATTATAGGTTAATTCTATAGGCGGCTCATCGGGTACAGGCGGTTCTGGTGTAGTAGGAGTTGGTTTCTCCACAGGCGGTTTGGGGAGGTTTGCTGTTTTAGAAGTTTTATTTCGTTTGCTTTTTCGAGCTTCACGTGCAGCTTTATTACAAGCCGATAAACTACTCATTAACAACAAGATAACCATTAAATAGGATAAATGCTTTTTCATGATACTGCTTTATTTTTTACGCTCTTTCTTTGGGTTAATTTTTGTGCAAATATAACTATTCTTCAGCAAAAATTATTATGTTTTAAGTGCTACTTTGGTACTTAAAAGAGCAAAGGTCTATTCACCCCAAACCACGAAGCTCAGCGATAACTGACCTCAACGAGGTCACAATATGTTAGATATATGTTGCCAGCAGAAAAAAACCTGACCTCAGCGAGGTCACAGTATGTTAGATATTTTGCTAGCAGAAAAAAAAATGGCAATAAAAGCAGTTAACAATAAACAACGTTCGAACATAAAAAAAGCAATCAATAGTATTACATCTATTGATTGCTTTTATTTTTTGTGAGGTATAAAATTAAATAAGATAAGCAAAAGCTCATCAAAATTTAGTGTTCGATTTTTTAAGGAACCAACTTCCAAACAGCAGCCGTTCCATCTTTACTACAAGTTACTGCCATGCGTCCGTCAGGCGAAAAGTTGGCGTATAAAACAAAATCTTTATGTCCAGTAATAGTTGTTACCAACTGTCCATCAAGTGTCCATACTTTAGCCGTTTTGTCAGAAGAAGAGGTAATGATGTATTTCCCATCACGAGAAAAGTTAATAGAGTGTACTTGTCCATCATGACCATCAATCTCGGTTACTAAAGTACCATCTTGTTTCCAAATACGTGCCGTACCATCCCAGGAGGCAGTACCTACATGTGTACCATCAGGCGAAAAATTGGCACAACGTACATAAAAGTTCTCATGTCCTTTTAACGTTGTTTTTAAGCCGCCAGTAATGTCCCAAATTAAGGCAACCGTGCTAGTCGTGCCACATATTACCGATTGTCCATCGGGTGCGTAACTAGCAGAAAGAACTAATCCAGATTGTTTACGCATTTTAATCACCTTGTCGCCAAGGGTTTCCCAGATAACCAAATTGTTACCAGAACCTGTAACGATGTTTTTACCATCAGGCGAAAAGCCTACAGAAGTACAAATATGGTGGTAATCTTTGTGTGTTTTTAATTTTTCGCCACTTTGTACATCCCAAATTTGGGTGCCACTACCCGAACTAGTAGCCAAATAACTACCATCAGGCGAAAATACGGCTTCGGTAACCCTCCCAATATGGTCAGACAAACTGTGTACTTGTTTTCCACTTAGCGTCCATATTTTAGCCGTTTGATCGTCGGATGCGGTTGCGATGTATTGGCCATTAGGAGAAAAATTAGCAGTGACTACATGCTCGCTATGTCCCTTTAAAACTTGGACGGGTTTCGAAATAACGTTTTGTGCTTGGATGTTATTAGCTGCTAACAACAGCAATATCATAAGGAGTCCGATAGCCCGTGGCATTATTCCTCTAAGTTTTGTGTTACTCATTGTTTAGAAATTTTGAAATAAGGTGTTTTCAACTTATTAGTATATGTAGAATGGGTAAAGTGGTAAACCTTATTCCCATTCTTAACGGTAAAAATAGATATGACATTATTGTTATCGAAAAAAAAATACAAATTTTTTTTCCAATTTTAATATTTTTCCTAAAGCTTGAATAGTTTAAGCTATTACTTGCTTTATTCTTACTTAAAAGTAAGCCTTGCAATCTACTTTCATATATGCAAAGGTTTACTATTACTTAATAGTATGCGTCGATGTTAGTTAGTCCTTTTATTGATATTAAGGTTGGTCACTAGGTATAGTTCTAAATAATTGGTTGGTGCATTTTAAGATGTTACTTTCATTTATTGCTTAATCGCTATTCTTAAGCTGTTATTCATCATAAAAGGTATAGAGCTTGGTGCAGTAATTTAATGAAAAAATTAAGTTTAGTATTGTTTGCTTTGCTATAAATTAGGTTGCCCCTACAGTACAGAAATCAAAAATCCTCTAGCGTCAGCATATAAAAATTTTTAAATTCTAAATCTTCGATTCTAAATTTTCAATGATTTCCTCTAGCGTCATCAGGAAAAAATCAAAAATCATATTTCAAGAATCAAAAATCAAA
>JAHDBT010000267.1:0-3505 GCA_020630215.1 Bacteroidota bacterium | reverse complement strand
AATCAAAAATCAAACCTCCCTCTTACGCCAAGCCATTATGTTGCGTAATAAAGCGCACCAAGCTACGTTTAGCAATAGGCAAAAATGTTTCGTTTAGCGGAAACCGATAAGGGCTTTCTACTACAAACGTAGCAGGATTGGGTAAATTTTTATTTCGTTTAATAAGGTCAAGTTTAATAGCTTCGTAGGTATTGGTAAATTGTTTGATGTACGAATCTACAAAACGAGTTTTTATGGCTCTATATTTTTCAGAAGCGTTTGCAAATATCGTAATGGTATAATCAAATACCTGCGTATCGCTTGTTTCTCCATTTTTTAGTAGCATATAGCCCATATTTGCATGAAGCGGCATAATACCTACTGGAAAAATAGCGAGTTTTTCTTCTATAGAATTATAAATTTCCTTACCCGTACTCAATTCCTGTTGAATTTTAGGAATAGCATAGTTTAAAATATGCTCTACCTCTTCCATGTACTTATCGTCGTTCATCACCCGTTCATATTCAATTCGGAAATTATCCAAATCAATCTTTTTAATTTTTTGGGAGAACTGATCACTTGTTGCCTGTTTACTTTCTTTGAGTGTAACAAGATTTTGGTAATGAAAAATCAAATCTGCTAAAAAAGGATATAGTTTTTGCTCATCAAAATTTTGACTTACCCTTTTTAGATAGCCCAATAACATAAACTTTTTGTACTCAAAGTCGATTAAGCCCTCTACTATCCAATTTGTTGTAAGTTTCATACACATTGAATTTTATTAACGTAAATACGGGTATTGGGGGTTTCTATTAATCAGCATAAAAAAAATAAACAGGTTTATTGGTTTGTAGGCGTTTTGTTAGTAATGTTATGGTACGGTACAACTAAAGGAAATTAGTTGCCTATTAAACACAACCTTACACCTACAATAGATAAAGTATTTGTTACTATTCAGCAACGAGTAGAAAATACTTTCGTAAATGTAGAAAGACTACTCACTACGCTCATTTTGTAAGTGCTGGATTAGCAGACACTAAAAAACTACCGAGCAAATAGCGAAATCGAAACCATCTTTCTATCAAAAGCGAAGCCTAAGCACTACCTTTTACTACTATTTAGCGATTAAACTTCAGTCTATCTGCTTTATCATTTTTAATAAATTGTTCTTTCAATTCGGCTTCAAATCCATTTACCAAATTTCTTTCTGCTTCGTCTAAGCCATTGCTGGCAGCAGCTACCTCTTTTAAAAGGTTTAACAAAAAAGGGTATTCTGGATCGGGTCCATGATCTTTGCAAGTAAACATGGCTTTACGGTAAGTATCTGCTACTGGTTTAGATTTGTAGTTTTCGTAATTAAACGACCATAAAATGCTTTCTGCACCGGAATGACCTTTTAATCTTTCCTTCAATTTTTCTACTTCGCTTTCTTGCACATCGCCATCCGTTTTGCAAATCGAATAAATCAATTCTCCAAAAGCTTCGTGTAGTTTTTCTCTTGCTGTCATTGAGGTAATAAGTTTATATAATAATGAATCAAAAATAGCTTTGAATCTCAAAAAATGGCCAATTTAAGCATAAGAATAACCATAAAGAACTGAAAGCCTATTTTTTTTTCGGGAATGTTGTTTGACACGGATTAAATATAGGCGTTTTTTACCAATATTCCATGCTATTACTAGGTTTATTCCTTTGGTTAAACGAAAAAATTAAGTGACTTGTTACAAGAATAACAAGATTAAATTAAGCAATTATGTCACACACAACAAATTACCCGACAAAAACTGCACCACTTAACTGCTAAATTGACACAAAATAGCACTTGGCACAAGTTATGATTAAAGGCAAGCTGTAATCAATCATTTGTTAACCGAAATTAATAGTTTACTAAAATGGCAAAATTTCAACCATTAGCTGACAGAGTAGTTATTGAACCAGCTGCAGCGGAAGAAAAAACGAAAAGTGGTATTATTATTCCTGATACTGCGAAAGAAAAACCTCAAAAAGGTAAAGTAGTAGCGGTAGGTCCTGGTAAAAAAGACGAGCCAATGACCGTGAAAAAAGGCGATACTGTTCTTTATGGCAAATATGCAGGAACAGAGTTAAGCATTGATGGCCAAGACGTACTTATTATGCGTGAATCAGACATTTTTGCAATCGTTTAATTACCCTGTTCTATAAATAGCTTTAAACCATTCCGCAAAGTCTGACTTTAGGAATCCCAAAAGGTTTATTGTAAACGTGTATTTTTTTGTGTTTCCCGCACATTTCTCTTCAAAGGAGCAAATATTAAAATACATTTTTAACAAAGAATAAATTTAGATCATAACATGGCTAAGATCATTCAATATGAAGCAGATGCTAGAGAAAAGCTTAAAAAAGGCGTAGATGCTTTAGCAAATGCAGTAAAAGTTACATTAGGTCCTAAAGGTCGTAATGTAGTAATTGAGAAAAAATTTGGCGCACCAGCAGTTACCAAAGATGGTGTTACTGTTGCCAAAGAAATTGAGTTAGACGACCCAACAGAAAACCTAGGCGCACAAATGGTGAAAGAAGTAGCGTCTAAAACTTCTGATGTTGCTGGTGATGGTACAACTACCGCTACCGTTTTATCGCAAGCAATTGTAACGGGCGGTTTTAAAAGCCTAGCAGCAGGTGCTAACCCAATGGATTTGAAAAGAGGAATCGACAAAGCAGTAGAGGTAGTTGTTAAAGACCTTGCAAAAATGTCAACCAAAGTTGGTAAAGACAACAAAAAAATTGAGCAAGTAGGTACTATTTCTGCCAACAACGATCCAGAAATTGGTGGCTTAATTGCACAAGCAATGGCGAAAGTAAAAACAGAAGGTGTAATTACTGTGGAAGAAGCAAAAGGAACCGATACTTACGTAGAAGTAGTAGAAGGAATGCAATTTGACCGTGGTTACTTATCTCCATACTTTGTAACCAATGCAGAAAAAATGCAAACAGACTTAGAAGCTCCTTACATATTAATTTATGACAAGAAGATTTCTAATATGAAAGACTTATTGCCTGTTTTAGAAAAATCAGCGCAAACAGGTCGTCCATTATTAATTATTGCCGAAGATGTTGATGGCGAAGCATTAGCTACTTTAGTAGTAAACCGCTTACGAGGTACTTTAAAAATTGCTGCGGTTAAAGCTCCTGGTTTTGGTGACCGTCGTAAAGCAATGTTAGAAGATATTGCCATTTTAACAGGCGGTACAGTTGTGTCGGAAGAAAGAGGTCACAAATTAGAAAATGCGGATCTTTCTTTCTTAGGACAAGCAGAAAAAATTACGATTGACAAAGACAACACCGTAATTGTAAATGGTAAAGGCGAAAAGAAACAAATTACTGCTCGTGTTAACCAAATCAAAGCGCAAATCGAAAGTACAACTTCTGATTATGATCGCGAGAAATTACAAGAGCGTTTAGCGAAGTTAAGCGGTGGTGTTGCAGTATTATACGTAGGCGCACCTACAGAAGTAGAAATGAAAGAAAAGAAAGACCGTGTGGATGATGC
>JAHDBT010000266.1 GCA_020630215.1 Bacteroidota bacterium | reverse complement strand
GCACAAAACCTCTACGTACAAATTGTCGGATTTATTTTTTAAACGTTACTTAGCAGCGTATGTGGAATGAAAGACTTTAAAAGAGGCTGCCTCTTTATTATCCTCATCCACCACACTTAATTCCACGTATTTATCTTCCTCAATACGTACTTTGCCAAATCCATTTTTGTAAATTTTGTTGCCTAGTCCAATACCGCCTTTATTCCAAATGCCCTTTTTATAACGAAACCTTAAAGTAACAAGCCCAACCAGTTTCATGTATTTAGGAAGCGAATGATTATCAACGCTCAATCCACTAGCATTGAGTTCGGGCAGCCCTGCATTTTTGCCATCGTCCATTACACAATGATGCGTATCGCCACTAATTACAATTACATCTTTAATGTTTTCTTTTTCTAGGAAATCGTAAAAGTCGTTGAGTTCGTGAGGGTAGGCGGCCCAGTAATTAGCAAAGGCCGAGGCGATATGAAAACCGCCATAACTTTTAGTAGAAATACGCTGCATTTTAACCCCCGTTTTTAGCAACTTAATCAGCTTTTTATTAAGCGGTACACCACTTACAATAAACTTCCAATCGGCAGTAGAGTTTTTAAGTCCTTCCTTTAGCCATGCCATTTGTTTAGTTCCAAATAAATGATGTTCGGGCTTTGGCTCAAAAATCCATCTTCCTTTTTTATTCTTTTTAAATAAAGCCTCCACAGGGTTGCGTCTCGAAGAACATCTATCTAACACAAAAAACTCGGCATTGCCTAATTTAAAAGAATGGTGAATCGCCTCGGCAGTATCGGCCATTTCGTAATGCGGAAAAAAATCTACGTATCCTTTAACAGCATTATTATGCCATGCAATAGGAAAAGTATCTGTTTTAAGAAAATTGTTGGTTCTAAACATGCCTTTTCGTTTAAAATAATAACCGCTGCTATGAAAACGGCCACTGTCGTTATTTACATGATCATGATCGTCGAACACATAATTAATAGGCAGGTGCAACAACATTTCTTTCATTATTTTTTCGTTGTATTTAAGCTGATACGACTGTGCTACCTTGGTATAATCGGCCGTAAAATCGTTACCAATTTTTACATCGGGATACGCATAATCGCCCGTATGCATAAAAAACAGCGGGTCGTGTTTAGGCATCACCTCAAACACCTTCATATTGTCTGTTTCTTGGCACGAACCCGTTACAAAAGTATAACTACCTTTTTGTCCTTCTTCAGGAAAAGTGCGGAAAGAACCCGTAATCGTTTCTGTTCCTATTTTAAGGGTGTATTCGTAAAAAGTATAAGCTTGTAAATTTTGTAACAGCAAAGCCACAAAACCATTGCTTTTTATTTCCGTATTTATATTAACGCCATCAGTAGGATTTAGCTGCAATTCTAGTTCTTCAATTACCTTTAACTGCACCATCATTGTTGCCGTATGTGAGGTAACAGCTCCAATAACTGGACCCGAAACAATATTTTGAGCCGTTAAGGAAATTCCACAACTCGCTAAAAGCAAAGCCATTAGTAATAGATAACGATGCTGCATTTTATGTATGTTTTATTTATGTGTTAGTAAAATAAATATAATGTAGATTAAGAAAAGATAGCTCAAGTAGAACAGGGTGCAAGTATCGGATAATTTTTTTTTAAAACAAGTACAAAATTGTCGTTTAAATACTATTTGCCAGAAACTAATGTACTAAGATTAATTATTATTATCCATTTAATAGTATATTGAAGCCTCGTAATTAATTTATCCCTCCCAAACAGTATAACTTTTTTTTATACATGATTGATAAACGTAAAATTATAATTTGTACGGCTATTTTTGGAAGTATTTTACTAGGAATACTTTTCTTAAATCCATATGAAGGCAATGCAGAAACTTTTCATACAGATGCTGAAATAGCACTTTATAAAAAAATGCTTGGAGGAGGAGACGAACCTATAGACTCATTACTGCCCTATGGCTTTAATACCTTATTTGCAGGTTCGGGCGAATGTGTAGAATGCCACGGACCAGACCCAGAAGGCATTGCTAGTATAGATTTGTTTGGGAATGATGTAAATTTGGTAGACGATTGGCGAGCAACTATGATGGCCAACTCGGCTAAAGACCCTTTTTGGCGAGCTAAGGTAAGTCACGAAGTATTGCTACATCCCGAACATCAGGCAACCATCGAAACCAAGTGTACTGCTTGCCATGCACCTATGGGACACTTTGAAGCGTTTCACCAAGGACAAAACACTTACACCATTGCCGAAATGCTAGAAGACAGCCTAGCACTTGATGGCGTTTCGTGCCTAGCCTGCCACAAACAAACCAACGAAATGCTGGGCGATTTACACTCTGGCGATTTGCGTTTTGATACCGCAAGAGTTGCCTATGGTCCTTATGTAAGCCCGCTAGAAAGTCCTATGTTAGAAGCAACTGACTATACGCCTGTATACAGCGAACACATCAGCGATGCAGGCATATGTGCAGGATGCCATACGCTGGTCAATCAAACCATTGATTATGATGGCAATATTACCGATAATCATTTTGTAGAACAAGCAACTTATCACGAATGGCTCAACTCTGAGTACAACGAGGTTACCAATACTTCTTGCCAAAATTGCCACATGCCTGCCTTAGAAAAAGGGGAGTTTATTATTGTGGCAGGACACGAAACCGAACCTCGTAGCCCATTTTATTTGCACGAACTAGTAGGCGCAAATACGATGATGCTGACCTTACTAAAAAACAACCGAGAAGTGCTAGGACTTGGCGCAACCGCCGCACAGTTTGACGATGCCATTAGTGCAACGGTAGATATGTTGCGAAACCAAACCCTAAGCCTTAAACTAGATTTGCTAGAACGAACTCCCGATACGGCTTATTTTGAGTTGAAAGTTACGAATAAAGCGGGTCATAAATTCCCATCAGGCTACCCTGCACGCCGTGCATTTGTTGAGTTTGTAGTAGCGAACGAAGCTGGCGATACCTTATTTGTTTCGGGTAAAACCGATCCTGCTACCGACTACGAAATTGTAGGACATGATGAAGGATACGAACCGCATTACCAAATCATCACTTCCGAAAACCAAGCGCAAATTTATGAGTTTGTAATGACTGATATTAACGGAGAAGTAACCAAGGTTTTAGAACGAGGCTATGCCGCA
The DNA here is from genome assembly GCA_020630215.1 of Bacteroidota bacterium. Classification (GTDB taxonomy): domain Bacteria; phylum Bacteroidota; class Bacteroidia; order Chitinophagales; family UBA2359; genus JAHDBT01. The sequence goes on along the minus strand of JAHDBT010000266.1, from coordinate 6,507 downwards.
GTAAAAGATAATCGCCTAGCACCAAAAGGATTTACAACTTCGCATAGTGCCTACGATACAACCCGAATTGTAGGACTAGCCCTTAGCGATAGCGACTTTAACTTTGAGGATGGAGAAGAGGGAAGTGGCACCGATAAAATACAATACCATATTCCATTAGCAGGAGTAACCGAGAACTTAATAGCAAGTGCCAGCGTTTATTATCAAGCAATCCCTCCTAAAGAGGTAGCCGAAATGTTTGCTGCTAGTACCACTGAAATAGATGATTTTAAAGCCATGTATGAAGCAGCAGAACGTGCACCCTTTTTAATGAAAAGCAGAAGCGTAGATGTAGGAAGCCTTACAAGCATTGATACAGAATCGATACAAGAGTTTCTGAATCAAAATAACAGCAAACAGTTTGTAACTGTTTACCAAGATATAAATAAACCACAAACACTTCACCTTAAATCGAACAAGGTACACGATTTGTATTTATACGATATAAACGGCCGCTTAGTTCGACAATGGAACCAACAACAGGGGCAATATGAATTGTTCCTAAATCCTAGTTTGCCCAAAGGCATTTACGTGCTAAAAATACTAGGAAAAAAAGGACAAATTCAGAATGAAAAAATTAGTTTTTAGTTTACTGACCCCTGATTACTGTCCCCTAAAAAAAATTATTTCCCAATTAAAAAATACCTAATGAAAATGGAGTTGAAAAAAATTACAAAACAAGTTTCCCTACTATTATGCTTAGTTGCTTGTGGTATGTTGCCATTTACAGTAATGGCACAAAGTGTATCTTTTACCAATCAAACCAACCTAATACCAGATGTAGGTGGTGGTTTTGGTAGCGATGGCGGCTATGAAGATTGTGCCGTAGATATGGATGGCGACTATTTAGACGATATTGTACGTGTAGATGGTGATGGGCTTTATATTGATTACCAACAAGCAGACGGCACTTTTGAGCACAAAATGTTTCCGATGGACTTTGAAACGCTGCCAAGTTGGAGTTTAGCGGCTGGCGATATTGATGGCAATGGTTTTATGGATTTGCTATTTGGTGGGGGCGAAAATGTATCGTTTATTAAAGCCAATGACGATGGTACCGCTTATACCGAATACATGGAAGACGAATACATTTTTTCACAACGTTCTACTTTTGCCGATATTGACAATGACGGTGATTTAGATGCTTTTGTTTGCCATGATGTTGACCAAAGCCTGCCTTTTAGAAATGATGGCGCAGGTAATATGACGGTTGACCAAACGCTAATTGAAACCGCTGACCTAGCAGGGAACTACGCCGCTTTATGGGTAGATTACGACAACGATTGGGATACCGATTTATACATCACTAAATGTAAGCAAGGTTCTCTCGCAGGCGATATTGAGCGTACCAACTTATTGTACAGAAATAATGGCAATGGTACTTACACGGAAGTAGGTATGGAAGCTAATATGGATGACAACGCTCAAAGCTGGGCAACCGTTTTTGAAGATTTTGACAATGATGGTGATTTTGATGCCTTTATTGTAAATCACGATGAAGCCAATCGTTTTATGTTAAACAATGGTGATGGTACTTTTACAGACATCATCGAATCGACAGGTATTGACCCTTACGATTTAGGTGCGTGGGAAAATGCGGCAGCCGATTTTAACAATGATGGTTTTGTAGATATTTTATCGGAACTAGGAAATGAGCTATACATTAACAATGGCGATATGACCTTTACGCCACAACAATTAAGCTTTAGAGATGGAGGTATTGGTGATTTTAACAACGATGGTTTCCTCGATGTTGTTAATGACAATGATGTTTGGATAAATAATGGGAATGAAAATAATTGGGTGAAAATTAATACGCGTGGTATTATTAGTAATCGAGGAGGCATTGGCGCAAGAGTAGAAGCTTATGGCTCGTGGGGTATGCAAATTAGAGAAGTGCGTTCAGGACAAAGTTTTAGTCCAATGAGTTCTACTTGTATTCATTTTGGATTGGGCACAGCAGAAGCAATCGACCAAATTGTAATAAAATGGCCATCGGGTATGGAAACCGTTATTGAGAACCCTGCCATCAACACAACTCACAATATGATAGAAGTAGATTGTTTATTATCTCCATCAACTATTGCAGCATCAGGCGAAACTAGTATTTGTCCAGGTAACTCGGTAGAGTTATCTGTGCCAGGAACATACGATAACTATGTATGGTCTAATGGAGCAACAACTCCTAGCATTACGGTTACCGAAGGAGGCACTTATTCTGCTGTTTTATCTAATGAAGATGGTTGTACTTCTTTGGCCGAAAATATAACAATAACGGTTATTGAAGATGCCGCACCAATAGTAAGTGCATCAGGTGTTTTATCGTTTTGTCAAGGAGAATCGGTTACCTTAACATCAACCGAAGGAGCCAATCCCGTTTGGTCGAATGGGGAAACAGGTTTAAGTTTAGATATTACCGAAAGCGGCAATTATTTTATATCAATAGATGCACAATGTCTTTCTGCCCCATTAGTATCGGAAGTGATTACCGTAGAAGCATTAAGTGCGGAATTACCTATTACAGAAGTTCCTGTATTAACCGAAGCTGGTACAATATTATTTAGTGCAACAGGCAACAACCTAACTTGGTACGATGCAGAGGAAGGTGGTAATATAGTAGGCGAAGGCGAAAGCTTTGATGCTGGCGAAATAGCGGGCGATGAAACTTTTTATGTAAGTAGTAGTTTAATAATACCTGGCGAAATACAAGCAGGCGGAAAAACGGATGCTACTGGCGGCGGCGGATTGCCCTCAACAGGTGCGTATAGCTATTTTGATGCCTTTGAGCCATTTACTGTTCGTTACGTAACCGTTTACGTACCTAGCGAAGAAGAAGAAGGAGAAGAAGGTGAACGTACTTTCCGTTTAAGAGACAGCGACGATAATGTCCTAGCAGAAACAAGTATGTATTTAGAGGAAGGCGAACATCGAATAGAATTAAATTTTGAAGTGCCAGAAGGAGAAGATTTTTATATAGAATGTGCCGAAAATAATTTATTCCGTAATGATTCGGGTGTAAATTATCCTTATCCAATTGGAGAGGTAGGAGAATTGACTACTTCGCCCTATGGAGGTGGTTATTACTACTATTTTTACAATTGGGAAATACAAAAACCACCTGTAGAGTGTGAATCTGACTTAGTAGCTATAAACGCAAGTTCGGTAGGCATAGAGGATATAAAAAATGCGATTGATTTTAAACTGTATCCAAATCCAACAAGTAACGAAGTAACTTTAAGTTTTACGGTTACGAGTACTCCCAATGCCCAATTACACATTTATGATGTACTAGGAAAACTGGTATTCCAAAACGAGCTATCGCAATTACAAGCTGGCGAAAACCAAGCGCAAGTAAATGTGAGTCGTTTTGCTAAAGGCATGTATAATGTACAGTTAACGGTAGGCAATGCTGTTTATTCGCAAAAATTATTAGTGGATTAATTGGTTTTGATTGGCTAAAATAAAATTCTTTTTAGAAGCCCTCAATTTTAGGATTGGGGGCTTTTTGTTTAAAAATACTATTTTGAACCCGTCCCCAATCCCCCAACATAACAAAAAAGAACACCCAAAACAACAACACATTAGCACGGTAGCGTACCAGCGTACCAATGGTATCGGTAAACAAACCCATAAATGTAAGGTAGGAGGCCGCAAAAAACAAACATGCCCATAAAAAGTGTTTATGCGGCAACTTTTTATACTGATTAAATACCACACTCACCAACATCAAAACCCCATAAAACAGCATCTCTAAACAGGAAAACCATTGTAGGGCAGAATTGGCTCTAAAAACCGTAGGCTGAAACAACATATTAAACAAAGCATTAGGGCTGTGTTGTAAAGTACTAACTAGGGTAGGAGCTACTTTTCCTAAAGGAATATCATCTGGATTTGCATGATAGGTAACATAATACCAGTACAAATAATTAATTCGGTCAAAAATACTATATTGCGGAAATATTTGCCCAACAATCGTTACCAATGCAATGCCTAGCACATAAATGCCTACTATTTTAGCCAAGGCATACTTAGACCAATAACTAGTAATGCCCCAACAAAGCAACATGACTAACAACAACAAACAGTAATGCGGACGCAGTAAACCCAATAGCAATACCAGCAGTAATAAGTAAAACAAACGTTTTTTGAGCTGTTGTTTTTGCAAAATTTGGCAAAAATGATAACAAATTAAACCCGTACAGAATAAAGTAATACCTTCCTTATGTACGCCCGATGTCCAAAACATTACGGAAGGCAAGCCAAATAAAACTACTAAAATGCGAATGGTATATTGTGGAAAATAATGGATAAAAGTACGGTACAAACCAATAGCACCTGTAAACGATAAAAACCCCCAAATTACCGCATGTATATAATAATTGCCATCCGATATTAAATGAATTAAGGCGCTGATGCGATAAATAGTATAAGTCCGCACATCCGACCAAGCATCTAAAGGCAGTACGTATTCGTATAAATAACTGGGGGGCTTGTAGGCATTAGGGCCAAAAACCAACTCTAGGTAATACAAGGGGTTTACATACAAGGTGTTGTAAATTAAGCGAGGTTGGTTCACAAAATTGATGGTATCAGCACCATCAATAAAGTAGATGCTTACAATGCCATACAAAATAGCCATGCTTACTTTTGCCAAATAACCTAACAACAATAAAGGTTTAGAAAGCCCACTTTGTATAAAAAAGGAACTTTTGGATACTAAGTAAGCCAATAAAAACGTATATAGAATGACTAGAATTATGCCCAGCATAAGTAGATGTTAATTTTACAAAATTGGTAACAACTTACAAGCAAAAATATTTATTTTTGTCTGTCTAAATCACAACAAGGGTTAAACCGTTTAACAATCAACTACATTAAAATATGAATTGCTCAAAACCATTTATACATATATTCCTAAGCACATTATTTTTTCTGTGTGTCCTGTTATGTTTTTCTAACAGCGCAAATGCATCCTCTGCCAAACTAGCAAAAGAAGGCTATCAAATTAAGCTAAAGGTAGCAGGGATGCAAGATACTGCTTGTTATTTGGCTTATCATTATGGACACAAGATTTTTATTCAAGATACTTTTCAATTTGATAAAAAAGGCAATGTGGTTTTTAAAGGAGAAGAAGCACTTCCTGGTGGTATTTACCTAGCCGTTATTCCTGGAAAAAAGTATTTTGAGTTTTTGGTAAATCCCGATGAACAACACTTTAGCCTAGATACAGATACAACCGACTATATTAAAAATATGAAAGTAAAAGGCTCCGAAGAAAACAAATTGTTTATGAATTACCAACAATTTATGATTCCTAAACAAAGGGCTGTTGCCGAAGCTCGTAAATTACAAGATACAACCGAAAGCGAAGACTCTTTATTAATGCTCGATGAGAAGATCGAAACACTTAATGCAGAAATGAACGACTATCGACTAGCATTAAGCGATAAGCATCCTAAAAGTTTTATTGCAACCATTATTAACACGATGCAAGAACCACAGGTTGATACCAAGGATTTGCCCAAGGATGAAACGGGTAAAACCGAACCGCAAGCACAGTTTAAATATATTAAAACACATTTTTGGGACAATGTAGATTTTACCGACAAACGCCTAGTACGCACGCCGCTAATCTACAATAAAATTAGCAAATACCTCGAACAGTTAACCGTGCGTCATCCCGACTCCATAAACGTTTCTGCTGATGTAATTATAGAAAAAGCACGCGCCAACGAAGACGCTTTTAAATATGCCGTTGCCTATATTACTAACACTTACGAAACGTCTAAAATTATGGGGATGGATGCCGTATTTGTACACATGGCACAAAAATACTACCTAACAGGAGAAGCTTTTTGGGTCGATTCGGTTGTATTGGGAAAGGTAAAAGATAGGGTAGATAGACTGAAGCATAACCTAATTGGTAAAAAAGCACCCAATTTGGTTATGGAAGATTTACAAGGAAAAAAACACACCTTATACGACCTTGATACGGATTACTGCCTAGTGCTATTTTGGGATTACAACTGCGGACACTGCAAAAAGCAAATGCCCGATTATATAGAACTCTACGATAAATTTAAAGACAAAAACATAGAAGTGTTTGCTATTTGTACTCGCATAGAAAAAGACAAATTTGCCGCCTACGTAGATGAAGCAAAATTACCCTGGATAAATGTTTACGACCCTTACAACCGCACTCGTTTTCGAGAATACTACGATATTCACAGTACGCCAACTGCCTTTTTACTAGATAAAGATAAAACTATTTTAGCCAAGCGTTTAGGACCCAAACAAATTAGTAATTTACTAGAAAATTTAACGGAGGAAAAAGCGGAGGAGTAATAGTTGAGCAGTACCAAAATACTCAATAAAAAAAGCAAGCATTGCTAATAAAAGAAATGCTTGCTTTTTTATTATTTAGTGCCTGACCGAAAACTAATTGTGCGGCAAAATGAGGTTTTGAGT
>JAHDBT010000265.1 GCA_020630215.1 Bacteroidota bacterium | reverse complement strand
TGTCAAAAAGAAATAACTAAATTACAAGTACCAAGTACCAAGTACCAAGTACCAAATACAAAAAAAATGTCCGAATTACGTTGGAATCCGCTTTTGCGAACTTATACGATGGTGGCTGCTAATCGGCAAAACCGCCCACACATGCCTAAAAACTGGTGTCCTTTTTGCCCAGGCAGCGGCAAAGTACCCGATGATTACAAGGTGTTTTTATACCCCAATGATTTTCCCGTACTTTCGCAAGCACCCGAAGCGGTGAAGGAGGAAAAAGTAGCAAGTCCTTACGAGGTAGTGGAGGCTTATGGTAAATGTGAGGTGATTTTATATTCTCCTGATCATCACGCCAAGTTGCACGAGTTAAGCATCCCCCATATTACCCAACTCGTTGCCCTATGGAAAGCCCGTTTCGAGGAGTTAAGCCAAGACCAAAAAATACAATACATTTTTCCTTTCGAGAATAGGGGCGCAGAAGTAGGCGTAACCATGCCACATCCACACGGGCAATTATACGCTTACTCGTTTGTACCTTTAAAAATTAGAACAGAGCTAGATAGTTGCAAAGCCTACTACGAGGAAAAGGGCCAAAATTTGTTCGAGGCGATGAATGAGGAAGAACTAGCAGACAGTAGGCGAATGATTTGCCAAAATGACGATTTCCTAGCCTACATTCCACATTTTACCGATTATCCCTTTGGCGTTTTCATTGTAAGCAAAGCCCCCAAAGGTTCGTTTGCCGATTTTAACGATGCCGAACAAACCAACCTCGCTAAAATGCTAAAGCAAGTAATAGGCGCATTCGACCAAGTGTACGACCGCCTGTTTCCCTACATGATGTGCATTCACCAAATACCCGTAAACGCCCCCGAATATGCCGATTGTATGGACTACTATCGTTTCCACATCGAGTTTTACCCACCATTAAGAGCTAAAGATAAAGTGAAATGGTATGCCTCCTCTGAAATGGGTGCATGGGCAGCCGCTAATGTAATGGCTGTTGAGGATAGTGCGGTTATTTTACGGGAGGCCTTGGCGAAGTTTGAAGCAGGGTAGTGTCTTGAATGACCAATTATCAACCCTCAATTTTTAAATAATAACAAATATCCAGATTTTTAATGAAAAACGTAGCGAAAATTCGACATGTTTATCATAAATATTCAAAGTTTTGGCTTAAGCCGGGAGGCTTTATGCCCGTTACGCTCCAGCCGGGAGGCTGGACCGGGCAGCAGGGGCAAGCGTCCCCGCTTGAGCCAAACGGGTTCAAAGCCTCCTGGCTTGTAACAAAAAGTGTAAACTACTTCGATAAACATGTCGAAAATTCATAAATTTTTTTTACCTCAAACCTAAAGATTCTTGAAAAACGCTAGCAGAAAAGAACAAAAAAAACAAAAACCAAGATTCGTAAATCAAATCGCAAACATGTCAAAAATTTTAAATCTTAATTTTTCGATTCTAAATTTTCAATAAAAACCTTCTTTGCATCAGCATAAAAAAAATCAAAAATCGCATTTCAAAAATCAAAATTCAAACCTCGACCATGCTTTCCAACACCCAACATTTTTTCGCTCCAGGGCGAGTAAACCTAATAGGCGAACACATTGATTACAATGGCGGCTTAGTACTACCAGCAGCTATTAACTTAGGCGTATCAGCAAAAGTACAATTACGAGAAGATGGAATACTACGCATACAATCGGTACAAGCGGAGGGGAGTTTGGAAATAAATTTATTACAACCCAATTTAGCCAAACGCAGCGAAAGTTGGATGAATTATCCGCTAGGAGTTTTGGTGCATTTAATAAAAAAAGGGCTTGTTTTAAGAGGAATGGATATTTATTTAGATAGCAACTTACCAATGGGCAGCGGCTTGTCTTCTTCGGCAGCAATAGAAGTGCTAGTGGCTTACATTTTATTATACAATGCCCAACATTCTTTAGCCAATGATAAAGTAGCGATTGCACAATTAAGCCAACAAGTAGAAAACCAATTTGTAGGGGTACAATGTGGCATTATGGATCAGTTTGCAGTAGCAATGGGCAAGGAACATCAAGCCATGTTGTTAAATTGTGATACCCTTGATTACGAATACATCCCTTTTAATTTGCAAGACGATTACCGCCTCCTCATCATGAACAGCCATAAAGAACGCCGCCTAGCAGATTCTAAGTACAACGAACGCAAAGCAGAATGCGACGAAGCATTACGCCTCCTACAGCAACACAAAAATACTAGCTACCTATGTGCTGCACAACTTTCCGATTTAGTACATATTACCGACCCCATCATTAAAAAACGGGCTAAACACGTAATTACCGAAAATCAAAGAGTATTACAAGCCAGCCAAGCATTACAACAAAACGATTTAAAAAGCTTTGGTGATTTAATGGTGCAATCTCATCGGTCCTTACAACACGACTATGAAGTAACAGGTTTTGAATTAGATACACTAGTAGATTTAGCCTTACAACAACCAGCCTGCATAGGCGCACGAATGACGGGAGCAGGTTTTGGCGGTTGTGCGATTGCTTTAGTGCAAACATCGGCTATTTCTACCTTTATAGAAGAAGTGGGGCAAGCCTATACAAAAGCTAGTAATTTAAATTTAGCGGTTTACGAAACCAAGGCTTGTAATGGGGTAGGATTGGTAAAGTCTATTTAAGAACTACAAGACAACATAGAACAGCCTACCTTATGTCTTGCCCATTCAGGTCTTTTAGCAAACCATTTTTCTTGGTCTACTTGTTCTGCGTAAGGCTGTTTTAGTAATTGATACAGATTTTCGATGAGGCTATAATCGCCTTTATCGGCAGCATCAATGGCTAGTTGTGCCATATAATTACGCAGCACATATTTGGGGTTTACTTGGTTCATTTGGTTTTTACGTTCCTCGGCTACTAGTATTTCCTTTTGTAAACGACTTAAATAAGTTTGTAGCCAAGTGGTCCATTGTGCTAAAACATCGCCTGTTAAAGTGGTGGGTTCGTAAAAGGCTGCCTTTAGTTTGCTTAGTACTGCTTGGGCTTCGTCGGTTTTATGGGTATTGGCAAGTAAGCGAAAAAATAGGGTCATATCTGTTTCAATGAGTGCAAGTGTTTTTTCTAAGGCAATAATTAAATCTACATCCTTCTCCTCTTCTAATGCCAAGCCTAGTTTAGCTCGCATCATGGTAGTTTTGGCAGTTTCGTATTCTTGTTTATACCGTTCTAAGGCTGCTTCAAAAGGAGCCGCTTCCCCTACTAGTAAATACAAGGCATTGGCCAGTTGGTATAAATTCCACAATCCAACCATTGGCTGATTTCCAAAACGGTAGCGGCGTTGCTGTCCATCGGTTGTGTTAGGAGTCCAGTCTTTATCATAATTTTCTAGCCATCCATAGGGACCGTAATCTATCGTTAATCCTAGAATAGACATATTATCGGTATTCATTACTCCATGTACAAAACCTACCCTTTGCCAATGAATAATCATTGCTAAAGTTTGATTTACTACGGCATTAAAAAACGCAATATAACTTTCCTTACCTGTACTTTTTATACTTGGAAAAAAATGTTTGATAGTATAATCACTTAGTTTTTTTAAGTTGCTGCTATCATTTCTACTAGCAAAAATTTGGAAGTTACCAAAGCGAATAAACGAAGGCGCAACTCTACAAACAATCGCTCCTTTTTCATAAGCGGCATTGCCATTGTACATCACATCCCTTAAAACATCGTTGCCCGAAAGACTTAAAGCAAGCGAACGAGTGGTAGGTACGCCTAGGTGAAACATGGCTTCGCTACATAAATGTTCTCGTATAGAAGAACGCAAAACAGCCAAACCATCTGCCGAACGAGAATAGGGGGTGTGCCCCGCACCTTTTAATTGCAATGCCCAACGTTGTTTGTTGTGCAGTACTTCTGCTAGGTTAATGGCTCTTCCATCTCCTAATTGTCCTGCCCAATTTCCAAATTGGTGGCCGCCATAGCACATTGCATAGGCTTGAGTGCCCTCCATTGTTTTTGCCCCAGTAAACACGTCTAAAAATGTTTGGGAAGCAATGTCTGTTTCGCTCAATCCTAATAGTGCGGCCATTTCGGTAGATACATGCAGCAGCTTGGGTTGTGCAGGTACTGTTGGGGTAACATAGGAAAAGCAAGCATCCATCACTTGTCTAGGATAATTGTTTTTATTTTTATCTGCTGGTAGTTCTTTGTTAAAGGTGTCGTTTATATGGAGTTTCATGGTGTTTTGGTTGTTGATATGGATAATTCCTGCTTAGTTAATTGTTTTTCAATCGCCTTATCCCTAGGGTTTCGCAATCTTTTTCCATTAATTAGTAGGGTAGGGAAGTGGAGCTTTCTGTTAGGATAAAGTTGTCGAAGTTCCTCCGCAGAAGCAGCGTTTTTTTCTACATCTAAGAAAGTAAAGTTTAGGTTTTTGTTCCTAAAATACTGTTGGTAATATTGAGATTTATGGCACCTTGCAGCGCCATAAATTTGGATGATTGGTGTTGTCATTTATTCGTTACTTAATATCCTTTAAAAAATGAATGGCTTGGTCAACGTTTAGGTGAAAATCGTTGAAGATGACCGTATCATTTTGGTCAATAAAAATAAACCAAGGGGTGCCGCCTGTACGGTAGTTAAACATCGTACTCGAACGATTTTCGGTTTTTTCATTTCCCACATCATGTCCAAAAGGAATAGCGAGGTCGTATTTTTTTTGTATAGCCAACATCTTTTCTTTGGTATTAGTATGTGCGCCTTCAAAAACCGTTTGTATGGCAAAAAAAGCAACTTGGTCATTGTCTTTTAGTGCATCTACCATTTTTTTTAAGGCTGGCAAACCCCTACTATGGCAGCCTGGACACCATGCCTGAAAACCATACAATACTTTAAATTTGCCTTGGTAATTGGCCAATTGAATTGGCTCACTTGTTTTACCATGCTCATCCACCCATTCAATATCCTTAGTTAGTTCAATCGCTTGAAAACCTTCAATACCGTATTTTACTTCTTGATTCGTCATTTTAAAATTGGTTTGGTGATTTAAATGTACTGGCTGATTGATAAAGGCGATACCTGCGGTACTTACTAACAGTGCAAATAGTGCTAGAACGATTTTTGAATTGGATAATATCATACGAGTAATTTTAATTGAATAGATGAAAACCCTACTACTAGTAAATGTTTTAGTTATGCGCCTTCGCATCAATCTGTTGCAAATTTAAGCTAGTTTTTACGCAACACCTTCATCCATTTTTCCCTAGTTGTTGCAAATAATTCCCTAGTAATACTAGAAACTAAATGTTTGGACTATTGAGCCAAAGCATTTCTATAATTAGAAGGAGATTGCTTGCTTCTTTTTTTAAAGAAATGACTAAATGCTTGTGGGTCGGCAAAATTAAGTTCTGTAGCTATTTCTTGGATACTCCATTCGGTGTATTTAAGTAAGTGGCGAGCTTCGCGCATACGGCGCTCATTAATAAGTTGTAGGGGTGTTTTGTCGATAAATTTTTTAAAGGTATTAGCAATGGTTTTGGGTGATTTGTGGAGGAGTATAGCATATTCTTTTACCTGGGTAAGCTCCCTAAAATGTACCTCTACTAGATAATTAAATTCTCTAACAATAGCAATACTCGAATCGTCGGCTGGAATATTGTTGCTTTGGGTTTTATAAATTCTTAGGCAAATAATGAGGAAACGTTTGAGTAAGGCCCGCAGCATATCAATTTTTAACAAGTCTTTTTCTTCCATCTCCAAAAGAAAAACATCCCATAAAGCAGTAAACTGTTTTTGCTTCTCTTTAGGAATAATCAACTTAGGAATATCAGTAGTACTATAAAACAATATGCCCTTACACCCTGTTTCGTGATCGTGTTTTTCTACACAATAAAAATCCCTATTAAATTGAATCACATTTAACTCATCGAATACTAAGGTTTTAACTTTATGGAATTCGGTAAGAAAAGTGATGCAGTTTTTTTCTACGTTTATTTTTTGATTGTCGAACACAAAATGAGCAGTTGGACCCGTATTCCAAAGTATGGTCATTCCTGCATCTAGGTTTTGGTCAAACAGGTATTGTTGCTGTGTTACAACACTAGCTACTAAAATTTTTTCATCTGTTGCACTTTGAAATAGCATAGGTAAAAGGTTTTAGGTAAGCAAAATACTAGCGAACAAATCTATTCCTCTAAAGGGGAAAAACACGATTGCTCAATTTACAAACAATTCTTAAAAAACAGCTATTAATCAGTTTTATTTCCCACCAACTAATATTCGCCCAATACTATTAAATACAGGATGTTTTAATACCAATTTTTACCAGAAATAAGGCTATAAATTGCTCCAACAATACCGCTTCTTATTAGGTCTTATTTGCTGACTTTAGCTATAGTACAAGCTTATTGCTTTTTGTTAAGCGTAGGTTGTTTCATGTGCTTATAATTAATAGAAAGGTAGAACGATAATTTAAAAGCTTGAATAGCTAACAAAATGATTTTGTAATAAATAGTTATTTATAGGGTTGACTTTTAATTTTTTACAAAGATTTGGTGGTTTGTATGTATTTGATATTTGAAACATTTAATGTGTTTTTACGTATTACTGATTGATGTAGTAGTATAAATTAAAACAGTATTGGTATGCATACATCAAAAAGAAAGTAATTAGTTGTTTGGTATAATAATTGATTATTTTACTAATTACTAGAGCAATTTTTGTTAGGTTAAATAATATGATATTCCATGAGAAAATTTACAAGACCACTACTGGTCTTGGTCGCTTTACTATGTATTAGCTTTTCGGCTTTTGCACAGTTAGAGGTTACTAAGTCAGTAGATCAAACTAGTGTGCTTTCGGGTGATCAGTTCACCTATACGATACAATATCGTTGTGCAAGTACTACCCAAGATTGTACGGGTGTTACCTTAACAGATGTCCTTCCTCCCGAAGTTGAATTTGTTTCAGCTACGGGCTCTGTGCATACTACAGGTTATACAGAAAATAGTGGCACTGTTGTTTTTACTTTTGAAGATCCATTAGCAGCCGGTTCTACAGGCGAGGTGCTTATCACCGTTCGCTTTCCTAATGGCATTACCCCTAATGGTACTACCGCAACCAATACCGCAACGATTGATGCTACTAACGGCGACCCTGTTACTAGCAATCCCGTTACTACAACAGCTACAGCTACTCCTAATCCTGATTTTGGAAAAGATGTAGCAGTACAACCTTTCCCTGATGGTATTGTTATTTATTCTTTTCAAGTTTGTAATGACCTTGGGCTGAGTGGTTCGTTGGATTGGACGAATGTAATAGTAACAGACCCTTTACCAGCAGGTACCGAATATATTGAGTCTACTTATGGTGGAACACATGATGGTGGAAACCCTGGTACTGTTACTTGGGATTTAAGTAATATTCCAATAGGAGAATGTGAATGGCCAACGCTTACTTTAAAAGTTTTAGATTCGGCTTATAATGTTGGCGATGATTTAGTAAATAATGCTACTATTACTTATACACCAATAGGAGAAGACCCTGTAGATGGACCAGTAGGGGTAACAACTACTGTAACTGACCCCAATGCCGATGTAGCTATTAGAAAGGAAATTGGCGGAGGTACTTTGTTTAGTGGACAGCAAAACTTCTGGTTTTTTGACCGTTTAGATAATAGAGGTAATGATACCTTATACAATTTTGTAATGGTCGATTCAATTCCTACAGGTGCAATTGTAGATAGTTTTTCTACAGGTAGTTACGCTTTTTACCAAGACGATCCGGTACCGCCTATGCCTTTAAATATTTACTATCAAACTAATTTAAATTCAACAGACCAGTTAGCACATACAATGACAGATATAGCTAACTCAAGCCAATATACCTATATTGATGTAGCAAGTCTTGGTTTAGCGGCTGGTGAGTATATTACGGTTATTAAATACGATTTTGGTGATACGCCTCCTGGATTTAGAATTAGAAACTGGGATTCGGAAGGAGGACATATTAAAATATTTTTCACTCCCGCTGATGACCTTAATGTAGGAGATTCGCTAGAAAATTGTGGGGAGATTACATCTGACAATCCTATTGCGGCTATTTCTACTGATTATAATAATTGTAATACCGTTTGGCTAAATGAAACAACAGCAGGTGGTATTGCTAATCCAGAAAAATCAATTAATGATGGTTTAAGTACAAGTGGCACAGGACCGCATAGCCCTGGCGATACCTTGACTTTTTCTGTTAGAATAGGAAATGATGGTTCCGCAGGTGGTACGATTACAGATGTAGCCATTTACGATTTACTGCCAGCAGAACTTTCGTATGCAGGATTTTGGGAAATTGCTAGTTGGTCGGCTATTACGCCAGCAGCACCTGTATTTACCGAAACCCCCAATTATAATGGCACAGGGCAAACTTTGCTAACCTGGGATTGGACTGGTTCCCAAAATTTAGCACCAGACGAGGAGTTTTGGGTAGTTTTTAAAACGGTTATTAGTGATTATGCTTTTGCAGGTGATAATTCTTTTGTAAATACCTTTTCTATGGGTGGCGATGGTATTGCTACTTGTTGGGGTATAGAATACCAAGATATACATGATTTTGATGGTGATGGTGATACCGATGAAATGTTGTGTGGAGAAGATGTTCCTGTAAACATGGCAGAACTGCCTGCCTTAGAATCTCAAAAATGGGTAAAAGGTCAGTTGGATGAAGAATTTACTCGTTACCCAGAAACGGGTTTAACTGTTCCTGGTGGGGTAGCCGATTATGAGCTATACGTAACCAACGTAGGTAATATGCCAATGACCAATATTGTAGTGGTAGATATTTTACCACATATTGGCGATGCTGGGGTAATTGACCTCTCTAATCGGGATACACAATGGGAACCTTTCTTAGCAGGACCGGTATCTGCACCAGCAGGAGTAACGGTTTTCTACTCTACAGAATGTAATCCATGTAGAGATGAATTAGCTTTACCAACCGATCCAACGCCCTTCCCAACAGGTTGTGCGCCCGCTAACTGGTCGGCAGTACCTCCTGCCGATATTACAACCGTTTGTGCCTTACAATTTGATTTTGGAAGCATTGTATTAAATCCTGGTGATGAATTATTACTAGAATGGCCAATGCGTGCGCCAATTGATGCGCCTACCAATGGCGAAATTGCATGGAACTCCTTTGGCTATGTAGGCGACCGTATCAATCCTGATGGAACTATTGGTGAACCAGTATTACCTTCCGAGCCTATTAAAGTAGGTATCGAAATCCAACCCGTAAATCCTGCGGCTTATGGCGATTATGTTTGGTACGATACTAACCAAGATGGAATCCAAGATGGTGGCGAAACAGGCGTGCCAGGTGTACGGGTAGAATTATACATGGACAATGGTGATGGTATTTCTGACCCAGCTACTGATACTTATATCAACTTTACTTTAACAGATGGTAACGGACAATACATGTTCCCTGATTTACCTCCTGGCGATTACTACGCTGTATTTTATCCACCTCCAACCTACACGGTTTCTCCATTAGATGCCAATGGCAATACGGATGAAGTAGTTGATTCGGATGGCGTAGTAGGCACTTACAATGGTTTCCCTGTAGCAATTGCTCCTGTTACCACTTTAGATGAAACAGAAATTGACCCAACTTGGGATTTAGGTATTTATCAAGAAACAGATCCTCCAGTTGCCGCATTAGGTAACTATGTATGGTTCGATACCAACAGCGATGGTATAC
>JAHDBT010000264.1 GCA_020630215.1 Bacteroidota bacterium | reverse complement strand
CCTTCCAAAAAAGCATCTACCCAAGCTACTCGTTTACTCACATACTCCCGTATAATAGCTACTTCCTGTTCAAAGGTATTTTCGTCTCGGTAATGTTTAGCTTTGTAGGGCCAACGTTCAAAATTTTTAGGGTAGTGCAATTGTAGTTGTGCTAGGTTTTCGTCAATTAAGCGGTTCACATTGGCTTCGGTTAAAATGTTTTGCTGTTTAAGTTCTTGCCAACGTTTTTTTAATCGGTTTTTATAATCAAAGCCATTAGTAGCTAAAAGGCGTTTAATTAATGGCGAGCGTTCGCAGCGCAAATTATTTTTTAGCATATTGTATGCACCATCACCATCTCGTCCAAAAGAGTGGTCGTAATCCCAAATAACAAAACGGTAAGGAGTGCGCTCGTTTTGTTTGTAGAGGTAAAAGTTTTTTAGGATGCCATCGGCATTGTTCGTAAACAGGAGTAGCAAATGCCAATCAATTACATTGTCAATATCAAACCATTGGGTAATGCCTTTTTCGGGATGCAGAAACAACGAATCTGGTTTATCAAATAACAAACAAAAAAGCGAATCCATTTCCTCGTACTTATCTACTTTCTTAGGCTTCGGAAATTTTTGATGGTAGTAGTTTAAGGTATCCTGTATGTATTTTTTTTTCAATCCTCCTTTATAAAAAATGGGTGGCTCTTTAAAAATAGCTGCTTGTTTATTTTTTTTATCAGGCAACAGTCTACTAGCATCCATACGTTCCATTAATACGTATACTCCTTGATACTCCTCATTTAAAAAAACACTTACGTACGCACATTTTGCGGCCTTGTTTTTGGGATGCATACTACGGTATAATTCGTAGGAAATTTTATGGCGCATCAAGGTCTTGTCAATATACGAAGCGTTTAAAACCCAATCGTTATTACTAGGCATTCCTCCTAGTGCATAATGCTCGGCTAATTTAAAAGTATAAGAGCGTTTAGGCTGACTAATAGATACGCCTCCTCGTCGTTTTATTTTAGCCGCACTTGTAAAACTGCCTCGCCAACAATTACTTTCGTAACTAATCGTACAAGCTTTTTTTATGGCTTTACTAACAACAGTATCAGTATTGATACGTATAATAGGTAATTGTTGTTTATTACAACAAGTAGTAAATACCAAACTAATGCCCCATAAAACAGCAATTATATAGCACCATGTACGTTTAAAACCCATGAAAGACCACCTTTTTTTATGCAATATACTATATTGCAGCCAATTTTTAAATGATTGATTTATGAAGGTCGGAAAAGTCAATAACTAGCAATGAACAAACCAAAACATCTGACTCCTAAAATCAAATTATTTTGCATCTCCTAAAACCAACTATGTTAACTAAATTTACTTCTACTTTTGTGTTATTACTATTAGTAACAGGACTCAACTTGTGTACCTCCTTACAAGTACAAGCACAAAAAACAGTTATTAATGGTCAGGTAATAGACGACCATACCGAAGAACCAATTCCTTTTACCAATATTTTTGTAAAAGGAACTACCATTGGTACTGTTACTGATATAGACGGTAATTATCGCCTAGAAATTGCCTCCGACAAACTTGGACAAACAAGTAATGGCATTGACAGTCTAGGCGTATCGGCAATAGGCTATTCCAACATCTTTAAAGTCATACAAAAAGATGCTCCCGAACAAACCATTAAGTTTAGGCTTTTACGTGCCGATGTACTCATGGAAGAGTTTGTGGTAGAAGCTGGCGAAAATCCAGCGGATGTACTGATTCGAGAAATTATTAAACACAAAAAAGACCACAACATTAATCAACTGCCTGCCTACAGCTACGAAACATATAATAAGCTAGAGTTGGACTTGGCAAATGTAAAAAAGGATATGTTGTCTAAGAATAAGCTCCTACGTCCATTCGATTTTATTTTTGAAAACATCGACAGCGTTTCCGAAGAACGTCCTTTCCTACCCATGTTTCTTACCGAAACCCTCTCTGATTATTACCACCAAGAAGATCCTAAAATTAATAAGGAGGTGATTAAAGCCAGTAAAATTTCGGGCGTAGAAAACGAAAGTGTTACCCAGTTTTTAGGAAACATGTACCAAAAAATCGACATCTACGACAACTTTATGCCCCTGATGGGCAAAAATATTCCGAGTCCTGTTTCTAACCAAGCTTTTGCCTATTATAAATACATGCTGGTAGATAGCGCAACGATTGACGGACGCTGGAGCTACCACATTACTTTTAAACCTAAACAAGCACAAATAAATGTTTTTACGGGCGACCTGTGGGTAATTGATAGCATTTTTGCCATTAAACGGGTAGGGATGGAACTAGTAGGTAAAGAGGTAAATGTAAACCTCATGAATAAGCTCAGTGTGTTTCAAGAGTTTGCACCTGTTGCCAACGGAGAAGCTTGGGCCATGAAAAAAGACAAACTGATTATTGACTTTGTAACTCGACCTAAAGACCCTAGTATTATTGGACGTAAATCTACTTATTTTAAGGATTTTAATTTTGATGCTGCTACCATTAGTAATGCCTTAAGCAGTAAAGAAGATGTAGAAATATCGAAAGATGTATTTGAAAAGGACGAAAATTTTTGGCAACAAGCACGGCACGATAGCTTATCGGCCAACGAGAAATCTATTTATGCAATGGTAGATAGCCTAGAAAAAATGCCCCTAGCACGTACTTATGCCGATATTATTAACACCATTGTAACAGGTTATAAAACTTTTGGCAAAATAGAGTTTGGACCCTATTTTAGTTTAATAAGTTCTAACGTAGTAGAAGGTTTGCGTTTGCGTTTAGGAATGCGTACGAGTAACCGTTTTAGCGAACGAGTTAAACTAGGAGCATACGGTGCCTATGGTTTTAAAGACAAACGCTTTAAATACGGAGGGGATGTGCTATGGATTTTGTCCCGAAAACCCCGGCAAGCCCTATCGGGTAAGTTTCAAAGCGATTTAGATATTGCCAGCGAAACGGTAGAGGAGTTTGGGCAAGATAATATTTTTGCAGGCTTGTACCGCCGAAACCTCCCTCAAAAGCTCATGCATATGCGTACTGCCCAAATTACCTACGCCCGTGATTGGCGACTAGGCTGGTCGAATAAATTAACCGTTAAACACCGCAGGCTCGATCCTTATTTTGATTTTTATTATTTTGATGAAACCCCTTTAGATACGCCTCGTGACAGTATTACCTCTGCTACCGAAATTAGTATTAATACTCGTTTTGCTTATCAGGAAAAGTTTTTATCGGGCGAATTTTTTAGGGTGAGCATGGGTAGTGCCTATCCCATTGTTAATTTTACAGCTACCCTAGGAGTAAAAGGCGTTTTGGGCAGCGATTTTAATTACCAAAAATTAGAATTAACCATGTACGATTGGTTTTTTGTAGGTTCTATTGGTTACAGCTCAGTGCGCTTAAAAGGAGGGAAAATTTTTGGTACACTCCCCTTTTTATTGCTAGAAGAACATCCTGGCAACGAAACCTTCTTTTTTAATACCTACGCCTTTAACCGCATGAACGATTACGAGTTTATTAGTGATACTTACGCCTCCATTTTATACACCCACTTTTTTGATGGTGCTATACTAGGACGTATACCTTTGATTCGCAAATTAAAGCTCCGTTCCTTAATAAGTACCAAGATGGCTTTTGGTTCGCTTAGTGAGGAGAATATACGGGTTAACCAAGACCCCAATGGCGAGTTTGTAAGTTTTGCCTCCGAACATGCCGAGTATGAATTACCCGACTGGCAATTACAAACCCCTGGCTGGAAAACACCTTATATTGAAGCGGGCGTAGGCATCGAAAATATCCTTCGCCTTTTTAGGATAGATGCTATTTGGCGACTTACCTATACCGATACGCCAGGCAAACTAGGATTGCGAACAGGAATGCAACTCAAGTTTTAATAACAACATTTTGGCATGTTTCATTTGTTATAATTTTTACTTGACACTTCGGGTATACTAAATTAAAGAAGCGCAATGATGCATTGCGTTTCTAATTTGTTCTAAATCAAGACTATATAACAATAATTCCCGCACGCTATTAAACAAAAAAAACGAATGCAATAGAAATCGCATTCGTTTTTTTTATTTAATTTTCTTTAAGCAAACATGCTTTAGAACTAGGAAGTTTTCTTTAGTGTTACCACAACCTATCTTCTATTTTTAAAGCGGTCATCCGATACATCCGCTGCTTTAACTAAGGCATTTAATACCCCTGCTGTAGCGGCAGTTCTTAGAGGTGTTGCTAAGGTCTTTTTGTCGCCCTCAATATCGCCAGGAACCCCTTGCGGTAAGTAAGAATCAACTTTAACGACATACACCCCTCTTTCGCCAGCAATAGGAGCCGAAGTTGCTCCAGCTTCTAAACCAAAGATAGCTGCTTGCACATCTGGTTCGTTACCCATACCAGTAATATTTGAAGCAACGATACTTACATTTTCTGCTTTTTTTACTTCGCCTGCATTAGCACTTGCAACAGCATTTACATCTGTATTAGCACCAATTTTATCAATAATTTGTGCGGCTTTCTTTTCGTTTCTTACAGCATTTTCTAGTGCAGTACGCACATCGTCAATTCGAGCAACGCCTTCGTTAGTAGCTCCTGTAATGGTTGCTACTACAAACGATTTTTGAGTACGGTTAGAACCGTCCGTTGCTTTATCTTCTACTGTAAAAATACGTTTACTAACTGCACCTATATCGTTTTGGAAAGCCCAAGTTGCTATATCAGAGGTAACCCCTAAGCCTGGAATATTAAAAGTGTTTGGAGTAATTTTACTCGCAGTTTGTACGGTTAAGCCCATTTTTTCTGCATTCGCTTTAAAGTCGCTTGCATTGTTGCTATTACCAGAAAGTTGTTGTGCTTTACCAAAAAACGATTGCTCTGTTTCTGAACTAGGAATGATGTTTTGGCTAAAGGTACCAATTTTTACTGCTTGCAAAGTAGGCTTAGAAGTTAATATTTCGGCTAATAATATGCCCGAAGGTAGTTCTAATGTAAATTGGTCGCCTTGTTTGTAATCGTAAAAGAATGCATTCATCATTTGTGGAGGATAAGTAGCATCTCGTTTTACAAATCCTAAGTTACCGCCATTTTCCTTGCTCTCATCATCAGAATGAGAACTGGCTAAACTTTCAAAATCACCACCATTTTTTAATACCGTTTTAATACTATCAATTAGTGCTTTTGCGCCTTCCATACCTTTAGGAGCTTTTGCTTGCACAAAAATTTGACGAACCTCTACAGATTCAGGTACTGTTTTACGGTCTATTAAGCGAATAGCTTTATAAGCACCAGCTTCTAAGAAAGGGCCAATAACCGTACCAGGAGAAACCGAAAACAAAGAATCAGAAACCGATGATTTCAATTCTTCTTTGGTTACATAACTATCTTGATAAGGTGTTTCTGAGTTTTTAATTTTTAAGAAACGCTCTACATCTGCGGCATTGCGAAAATCGTTAATTTGATTAGCAATATAATTTTTTGCTCTCGTATCATCTTGAGCAGATGGTTCTACCTTAAGTACGCTATAATCAATAGAGCGAGCAGCATCTTGCTTAAACTCATTTTGATGTTTATTTAAATAGCTCTTTAAATCACTATCGCTTATGCTAACATCTCCATCTTCTACCGAAGTATAAGGTACAAAGGCATAACTAATGTTTGCCTGTTTGTTTTTGTTAGCGTGATCGTGTTTTACAAACCACTCAGGAATGTAAATACCTTTAGAAACTAAGCCTACGTATTTATTACGCAATTGTTCGTCGAGCACCGATTTCTCAAATGCTTTCCATCTAGCACGTCGTTGCGGCCCGTCAGCAACACTAGGGTCGTCGAAGGTAGCAATATAAGTTCTTAGTTTATCTTTGCTAAAGTTGCCTTCCGCATCCTGAAACAAAGGCGCACTTTTAATAGAGGAATGTACATTATCCCCTGTAAAAAGCGAAGCCGCTTCCGAATCGGTAACTGTTAGTCCTAATTTTTGGTATTCTCCTTTAGATAACACATCCTGTACTTGTGCATTCCATGCTTGCTCACGCATTTGCATACGAGCATTGTCATCTAAAGTACGTCCACTACTTTGGGCATTATCCAGCAGTTGTTGGTAACGAGCTTGGAAGGCCCGTTCTGTAACAGCCATCCCATTTACGTTTCCTGCCATAGGCTCGTTTACATTATTACCTGGATTGGACATTACATCCATTAGCAAAAATGCTAAAATTGCCAAAGCAATAACAAATACTAATAAGCCTACATTTTCCCTAATTCTTCCTATTAAAGCCATGTTATAAAAATCTTGATTAGATAAAGGTGTGCAAAAGTACACTTATTCGCACGAAAATTCAAAGTTTTTAGGAAGATGCTTCTTTTTGAATAGTTTTTTTTGGCTAACACAGAATTATTATGTAATATCCGACATATTTTTGCGCCAATTAAAGAATTGAACTCCTTTTCTTGCGATGATACTTAACAGGGCAACTTAAAATTTAAGGTTAAGTTGTTTTATATCGAGTAAAAAAGACAATTAATGCTTAACCACAGGTACAAAAAAAATACTGTTTTTTGGATATAAACATGTACAGTTTGGGACAACAACCTTGCCAGATGTAGTTGGCATATGTTAAGTGTTTTTGTTACTAGTGACTCAAAACCTAAGTTCTTGATGACCCAAGCCTTGTCTTTTTTTCCTGCTACTGCGTTATTGCTCCCTCACGTAGCTACGGCTATGCTTCCTCGCAATGCCTTGTAGCAGAAAAAAAAATAGGGCGACTTAATCATCAGAAACTTAAGTTTTGAGCCACTAGCCCTCATTTGCCTTCTTTTTATTTACATAATAGAATACGGAAGGGAAAAAGTAGCTTTAATTGAATGTTATAGATAATCATTAGCGGAATTTTACTCCGAAAAATTTTACCGTACGCCCGAACACTTCCTTATTAGGTGTTCGACATTCATTGATTCGATATTCAAGAAAAACTTTAAAGCGATGCTGAACAGTAGCTTGTTTTGATGATAAAAGGCGTAAATGTTTAACCAAATCAAACGATGCAACAGCAAGGAAACAGCTACTAAATAGTGTTAAAAAAAGGGATTAAAAGAGGAAAAAAAGTCATTTTTATCCTTTGTGCTTATCTAATGTTTTCTTAACAATTAACTACATTAAATTCCTTCGTTTTTTGGTTCAATGTTTGCATAGTAAGTGCTGTCAAACAAATGTTTAGGTAATGAATGTAAAAATTAAACCATGCATAGTCGCTGATACTATTTCACTCTTAAATTATTGGTTTGTTTCAACTCTTATCCATACCTACTTAAATTGGAAACTGGTATTTTGAGGATTGTTTAAAATTTTCTAGTTAACAATCACCAATGCAAAGAACATTTTTTAACCTAAAAATATTTCTATTTTATGGTACTGGTTTTACCAGCTTAGGTTTTATAAAAAAGCAATACTCTTCAACTAAATTTTATCTATTCTATTCTTAAACGATATTAAAGTTAACACTTAACAAATATTTGTTGGTTTGATAAGCAACACCGGGTAATTACTTTGGTAATTTGCTTGGGTTACTTTAACAATAGCTAACATTTATTTTCCATCTTTCGATAAGAAAGATTAAACAACAGTAATGAAACCTACTAATCATATAGATATTAATAAAACCATTGACCGCTACTTGGCCGATACACTCAGCGAAGAAGAGATGAATGATTTTAGACAGTTATTGCTAAATAATACCTCGCTAATTGAATTAGTGCAAATACGAAAGGCGGCTTTGCAGTACAAAACTCCTGAAACTAGAAAAGAAGTGTATCACAAGGTACAAGCACAAATAGAAGAAGGGTTTGAAAAAGAAGAAGCAACAAGTCTGGCAGCAGAAAATGTAGAAGAAATACCACCATTGGTAGCAATCAACAAAGATGCTAGGTGGTATGGTCAGTTTTTATTATTAGCCATATCCATGTTAATCTTTTTTTCTATCTACAGCCTATACGCTGGCGGAGGAGTTGATTATCATCAACTGTATAAACAGCATTTTCACCCTCACAAAACCATAGTTACAACTACTAGCGGAACTACAACAACACAACAGCGTTTAGAATCGCAGGCAATGAATGCTTATAAGGATAAAGACTACTACAACTCGGCAGAAATGTTTGGCGTATTACAAAGTCAAAATCCTGATAAAGTATCGTATGCCTTTTATTTCGCACTATCTAAAATGGCGCAATACAATACCTCGGCAGCTATTCCATTATTAGAAAAACTGCAAAGAAACAAAACCCTTAACAGCCCCATTAAAGAACAAGTTGAATGGTATTTAGCATTGGCTTATTTACAGCAAACCAATGTAAGCAAAGCAGTAAGTATTTTAAAACCCTTAACTACCAAAAATAGCCACGCCCACTACCAAGAGGCAAAAATTTTATTAGCTAAACTTTAGTAACATTAAGCATTAAAATTAGTAATTTACTAAAAAGGGATTTGCGTTTATTTTCGCAAATCCCTTTTTTTTATTGATAGTTGCTATCGTTTTTATCGAAATTTTTGATAAATTTATAAGATAGGTCACACTTTATTGCGGTATAGTGTAGCAGAACCGTCCAAATATCAAGGACCATCTACGCTCTACTAAAAAAGATATTCTCCCCTTCCCAACTTCTCTCTTATTCTAAAAGATTTGTATATTAGCTCACTCTAAACTAATTTCATCTTTTTATACGCTACTGCTATGCGAAACGAATTTACCGCCTTTTCCATTATTTCCTTGCTAATTGTTGCAGGCATTTCCTATTTTTTATGGTGGCCATTTATTTGGATATTACTGCTGCTCGTACCCATTATTTTACTAGGATTTTACGACATGTTTGCATTACCATGAACACCATTAAACGCTACGACCAAATTTATCCTTATATCCCAACTGGCAGCTTGCTCAACATAAATACTTGTCCCGAACACTACAAAATATATTTACAAGAAGCAGTTGCAGAAAGTTTTGCACCAATGACAAGCACTAATCAACAATAAAAAAATCATGAAATTAAATGAGCGTAAATGTGATAAATGTGGTAAATGGAGCGATGGCGAAAAATACTTTTGTAATCATTGTGGCGTACTGATGGACGAAGAACGCCTAGAAGAAGAAAAAAAACGACACGAATCGCAGGAAGGATTAGCCGTTGCCCTAATTAAAATATATCCAACCGACCATATTATTGTGAAAGGCATTAAACACATTATTAGAATCGGACAAATTATTTATTTCGCTATTCTTACTTTTATTTTGTGGGTAGTGGCCTTCATGTCGGGATAGGTTTGGAGAACAAAATAATAGTATAAAAAAATCCCCTAACGCACAAACACAATTGCGTTAGGGGATTTTTTGTTTTAGGCTACTCCATTAATTGCTTGTTGTCTTTTTTTTAACTCAAATTACTATCTATCAATTTTTTATAAAATAAAACGTATCGAATTTGAATTTTATTGCATTGATATAATTAAATTTTGTGTAAAATTACTATTCTTCTGAGAGTTCTATAATTCCTAGCAGGAGTTGGTAAATGAATTTTCGATTTTAAATTTCCAATAAAACGTTTCTCGTATTAATAGGAAGAAATTAATCATTTTAAAAAAACATTTATCTTATACGAAAAACCCACCCCTGCCCCTCCCAGGAGGGGAATATTTCTTTGATTAGAGGTTTTGCTTCGGTTTAAGAGGGTGTCTTTGAAAATTTAAATTAAAAACTTCCTCAAC
>JAHDBT010000263.1 GCA_020630215.1 Bacteroidota bacterium | reverse complement strand
ACTAAGGTATATGTTTGTATTGCTTAATAAAATTAAAAGACAAAACACAAACTGAAAAACCTAACGCAGTAATTTAGTAAAGGGTTGCTTAAAAAAATTAAATAACGCTTTTTCTTTAAAACTTAATGCTTGGATTTTAGGGTTGAGAGTGGTTTGGTTATAAGCAAATTAACTATTAGCAAGCTAGTTGTAAGGCAATATGGCAGCACATTTAAAACTATTTATCAGTTGTACTTATGCCACCGTGTAGTTTTGAGTTGCAAAAATAACAATATTGAATGGTTTTGTTAGTGTAAATGTCTTTTTTTTCTAAAATTGATGTTTTTATTGAGCTAAGTAGTCTGTCAAGTTAATAGGTTTAATAATATACGATTTCGCAGTAGCAAAATTTAGGCTTTTGTTACTAAACTACCTAGTGGCTCAAAACTTAAGTTTCTGATGATTAAGTCGCCGTATTTTTTTTCTGCTACAAGGCATTGCGAGGGAGCATAGCCGTAGCTACGTGACCGAGTAATAACGCAGTAGCAGGAAAAAAAGACAAGGCTTGGGTCATCAAGAACTTAGGTTTTGAGTCACTAGAGGTAAAATAAAGTGGTTTTATGCGAAGTTTTGTTTACCGCTATTGCGTTAATTAGGATTTATATCAAATAAATCTGGATCGAGCATATTGCCTCCTGATAGCATTTGCATCATCATCATTTGCGCCATTTGTAGCGACATATCATCTGGGTCGAAATGTAGTTCTATATCTAGTGATTCGGCTATAGGTGCTAAAAGTTCGTTTAAGGCTTCGTTAGATAAGACAATTCGTTCTGGTATATGTCCAATACTTTCTAGTTGAGTAAAGAAAGCTTTAAGGTAATTGTTTTCAAATTCGCCAGGAGCATAAATAATTTCGTCTATATCATCTTCTGGCATAATAATCATGCCCGATTCGGCATCAATCCAAATAAACAATTGGGGGTAATAAGGGCGTTCTTCTCCCATTACGGGAGTAGGCAAAAAGGCTAGGTCAACTAAAAATACGCTATCTTGTTTAGGTAAATTACTTTTAGCCCACGAAATTTTTGCGGCACTAGCCATATCAATCACCTTTCCTTTTCCTTCCTTAGAGTCGTTTTCATTGTTTGTGTTGTCTTCGTTTTCGTTCTCCTCCTCTAGTGCTGGTATTTCCCATTTGTTTTGCCAGGTAAGTCCATCTTCGTTGGCTTTACAAACACGCAATAAATAAGCTTCGGGTTCCTCCTCATGGTCTAAATAATCATCGTCTAGTTGATATTTTTTAGCAACGCCAATAGCTTGTTTAATAGCAGTAGTTAAATAAATAGCCTGTTCTTCGTTAATAAACCAAGGTGCGTAACCAGGGCTATAATCTCTAAATTGTGGTTTTGCTTGTCCTCTTTTATAAGAAAAGCCTAGTGTATCGATTTGTTTTTTATCTTCGTCTTCTAAATATTTAGTTTCTTCAAAAGATACCATTAAGCATTTTTGTATAAACATAGCCGATAGTGGGCTGGTTACTGCTGTGTCTGATGTTTCCCAATAGCTTCTTAATCCTTCGATGCCTAAATAAACGGCTAAGGCATACATTTCGCCAGCATTGCCCATTACACAGCAATAGCCAATGCTATCGTCTGCTGGATTTTCTACCCCAAACAAATCGTCATCGTACATCCATTTCCAAGGTGCTAATTTTTGAAACTCGTGTGCAGCTTCGTATAAATTGCGCCAAATATGTTCGTTAGATTTTGTAATATTCATAGTTATATGATTTAGTTAGGCTTTTTATTTTTTGTTAATTTACCAATCCATTTGCGATTGAATATCTAGCTTCTCATAAATTTCTTGGGAAGCATCTTTTTGGGCATCTTTTTTACTTCGTCCTCTTCCTGTGCCCATTCGTTTACCATCTACAAAAGCACCAATTACAAATACCCTAAACTTGCTATCTACTCGTTCTTCTAGTACCTGAAAAGTTAATTCTTTACCATATTTTTGTGCCCATTCAAACAATCGACTTTTAAAATTAATATCTACTTTTATCAATTCATCTAAATCTATGTAGGGCTTTAGTATTTTTTTAAATACAAATCGTTTTGTTTTTCTGTAGCCAGCATCTAAGTAAATGGCACCAATTAAAGCTTCTAGTGCATTTCCTAAAATGGTATTGTTAACGGTTACATAAGCCTTATCATAATCAAGCAGTATTTGCAAGTTTAGTTTGCCTCCAATTTCGCCTAGGCGTTTACGGTTAACAATTTTAGAACGCACTTCGGTTAAAAAGCCTTCTCCTTTAATAGGATATTTCATAAAGAGGTAATCAGAAATAATCGAATCGAGAATAGCATCTCCTAGATATTCTAAACGTTCATTGCTAGTGTGTGCATCGGGTGATTTAGAGCTGTGTTTAAAGGCGAGGTAAAAAATGGCACTATTAACAGGGGTAAATCCAATAAGATTACGTAGGTCTCCCATAAACTGCCTATCGGAAGGTAGTAGGATGTTTTTAATTTTTCGTAATCCTCTTATCACAGTTAGTTGGTTTTGCGTTTAATTTACTTACTCGGTTACTTTTTTAAAAACAACAGATGCATTATGCCCGCCAAAGCCAAAAGTATTGCTAATAGCGGCTCTTACGGTACGTTGTTGTGCTTTATTAAAGGTAAAATTAAGTTGCGCATCAAATTGTGGGTCGTTAGTAAAATGGTTAATAGTTGGCGGAATCCAATCTGTTTTTACGGCCATTAGTGTTGCTAATGCTTCAATAGCCCCTGCTGCGCCCAATAAATGCCCTGTCATAGATTTGGTAGCACTAATATTTAATTGGTAAGCCTGTTTTCCAAATAGGCTTACAATTGCTTTTGCTTCGCTTACATCTCCTAGCGGAGTAGAGGTACCATGCACATTTATATAGTCGATATCCTCTACTTGCATTTCGGCATCTTTGAGTGCATTTCTCATTACATTTTTTGCCCCTCTTCCTTCTGGGTGAGGTGCAGTCATGTGGTAAGCATCTGCGCTCATGCCTCCGCCTGCTAGTTCGGCATAAATTTCTACGCCTCGTTTTTTTGCATGTTCGTATTCCTCTAAAACAATTGCTCCTGCGCCTTCTCCTAGCACAAAGCCGTCTCGGTCTAAATCAAAAGGGCGAGAAGCAGTTTTTGGGTTATCGTTTCTTTGCGATAGGGCACGCATTGCATTAAAGCCGCCAATGCCGCACTCGGTAACTGCTGCTTCCGAACCTCCAACTACAATGGCATCCGCTTGTCCTAATCTAATATAGTTATAGGCATCAATAAGTGCATTGGTAGAAGAAGCACAAGCAGAAACAACGGCAAAGTTCATTCCTCTAAAATCGTTTTTAATAGAGATATGCCCTGCTGCGATATCCAGAATCATTTTAGGAATAAAAAAGGGATTAAATCGAGGCGGTTTCCCTGCTTCTCGGTTTTTAATATTATTGCCTGCTTCTTCTTGAAAAGTAAGAATGCCACCAATTCCCGACGACCAGATGACCCCTATCCTATCTCTATCAATATTGTTACCCGCTTCATTTAATCGGGCATCGGCAATTGCTTCATCCGATGCTACAATGGCATATTGAGCAAAAGGGTCTAATTTACGTGCATCTTTTCGTCCAAAGTGTTGCAGTGGGTCAAAATCTTTTACCTCACATGCAAATTGAGTTTTAAAGTTGCTTGCGTCGAATTTGGTGATATAATCTGCGCCACTTTGCCCAGCAATTAAGGCTTGCCAAAAATCGGGGGCGGTATTTCCTAGCGGACTTATAGCACCTACTCCTGTTACAACAACACGTTTTAATTGCATGATTTTTTTAATTGATTTGGATTGAGTGATGTTCGTTAACAAACAAAAAGTAGTTAATTTGCATGTTTTAAAATACGTGCAAATCAACTACCTTTTATTTTGCAATCTTCTATTTTTCAACTATTGCAAGCAGCTATTATAGCTAAGTTAAGTAAACCATAATAGTAAAAAATTTGACTTACTTATCTAATCCGTTTACACCTTTTTTGGTAAAGAGTAAAAAGCAGAAAGTGTTTAGCCGATTTCGCTTTGTTTTACCATAGTAAAGTGTCAAGCACTTTTTGTATTGGATAAACTTGTCAAAAATTGCTATGATTTTTTGCTGGCTATTTTTTCTTATTACACGGTTCTATTTCGTTTTTGCTTTGCTAAGAGATGGTGCTACCTCCTAAACTTCTAATCCTGTTTTAGCAGCTAAATAGTTGATGGCTTTTCCTACAGTAGTTAATGTTTCTGCTTCCTCGTCAGGAATCGTCACATCGAATTCTTTTTCAAATTCCATGATTAATTCAACCGTATCTAACGAATCGGCACCTAAGTCATTGATAAAAGAGGCTTCTTTGGTAATTTCACTTTGTTCAACGCCTAGTTTGTCAATAATAATGGCATTAATTTTTTCTATAACTTGCGACATGGCCTAATTAATTTTTGTATTAAAAAATTGTATAAATGGAGGTCTTTTTTTAAAATGCAAAGTTAGTTTTTTTTTCGGAATATTTGGTCAAGTAAGGAATAAAAAGGTCTATATTTATCATTACTTAGCCTACCCTTGTGTTTACATCTTATGTTTTGCCATTACATAAGCCTCAATACCATGCGTTTTTTTAAGTTTATTTACTAAACTATTCGCATCATTTACATCTCTAAAAGTAGATACATACACTCGCTGATTTCGGTTTCCTCTAGCTTGTTTCACTTCTGCTGCATAGCCTAGTTTACTAAGGCGTTTTACTTGTTTTTTAGCATTTGCTACACTACCAAAAGAACCTGCTACTACTACATAGTTTCCACTTGCACTAGCACTAGCACTAGCTTTACTTGTACTCCCTGCGGCGGCAGTGTTGCTGTTAGCGGTATTGTTTGCCTTACTAGCATCTTTATCGTTTTTATTATTGTTTGCAGCATTTTTACTAGTAGCGTTTGCCTCTCCTTTATCTGCTACGTTTTTTTCTTTACCATCATCTGTACCGCTGTTATTAGTCGCCGTATTCTTCTGGTCTTCTTTTCCCGAATTTGCATCCTTTGTAGCATCGGCACTCGAATTGGAATTGTTATTGGCATCTGCGTTTGTGGTATTAGCACCTGCGTTTGCGTTATTAGCATCTGCATTGGCATCTGCATTTGTGGTGTTGTTAGTGTTATTGGTAGTTGCCTCTTTGTTAGTACTATTGGCATTGCTCCCATCATTACTAGCAATTCCGTTGCCTTCGCCTCTCGAATTATTGGCATCTGCATTTAAGGAACTATTTTTATTTGTACTAGCATTACTATTGGCATTACTGCCTTTATTTGTACTAGTTGTAGTAATGTTGGTATTGGTACCATCTGTTTTATTTTGAGCAAGGTTAGAACAGCCTCTAATACCCAATAAAATAAATAAAACAATAAAGGTTAGTACAACCAACCACAGTAAAAAATCGCCTATTTTACCCATAGCGTTTGATATTTAGTATATGAAAAATAATTTTCGTTTAAGAAATAAAAACAATATGCTTTTATCTGATTATAAGTTTTCTATAAAAAAATCATCCAAAAACCGACATGTTTACCTAATTGGTTTACACTTTCTTTTTGGTAGACAGTAGCGGGCAATTGGTATATAGACGGCTCTGCTTCGCTGTACCGCTGCAAAGTGTCAAGTACTTTTTCAGTATTGAATAATCAGATCCAAAAACCTAAGCAAATTGTTTACTTTTTAATAGCTTGTTATTGTTTTTAGCAAGCAATGTAATTATATCGTGAATTTTATTCAAGAAAAAGCAATTATAATTTTAATTTAATCTACAAAACCCTGCTTAAACCTTGCATAAAAAAAAGTGACAGAAAGATGTGTATTTATATTTCTTTTTTATCGTATAATAGGTGAAATTTGCTGTCTATTGGTTTAATTAAAATTAGGCTAATGGCCAAGCAATACAAACAGTTAAAACGAATGCAAAAAACCACTTAAACAAGGTAAATGTTTGTAAACATTAGCACAGCATCCACAAACAATTTCCATACATGCTTTGTTGTTAATGTTATTGTGACGAATTATTATGACAATGGATTTAACCGTTCAAACTGTTAATTGGAAAAAAAACTCAGGTAAAGATACTTACATCCTTGCGATGTTACTGCTATTTTCCATTTTTTTTTCTTCCCTCAATTTAGCTGCTCAAACGGCAAAAATACAAGTATTTGATAACAATTCAAAGGTTGCGTTACCCTCAGCACATGTTACCTTTAAATGTTTAGAGGGGGAAGATGTAGGCCAAAAACAAAATTCCATAACCGATTTAGACGGTGTGGTTAACAATCCTTATAACACCCATACTTTGATTGAAATTAGCTCGATGGGTTACGAAACACTTACCGACACTCTTAACGGGCTACAAACCAAAAATTACTACCTAAAGGAAGATGAAATTAACTTAAACCAAGTTGTTATTACTGCCCAGTATCTTCCTAATAATCCTGATAAAATTGTGCATAAAATTCGCATTATTGATGCGAAGCAAATTAAAATGCGTGCCGCCAATAATTTAGGCGATGCTTTAGCTACGGAAATGAATATGCGTATTTCGCGCGATAACATTTTAGGGAGTAGTTTAAGTATTCAAGGTTTATCGGGGCAAAATGTAAAAATACTGATTGATGGCGTACCACAAATTGGACGAGTAGGCGGCAATATTGACTTGGACCAAATTAACCTCCAAAATATTGAACGCATCGAAATTGTGGAAGGACCTTTGTCTGTTGATTATGGCACTAATGCTTTAGCAGGTGCTATTAATTTGATTACCAAAAAAAATCAAGCCGATAAATGGCTAGGCAACATTAGTAGCTATGCCGAATCGACGGGGCAAATAAATGTGAACGCAGAGGCAAGTTACAAAAAGGAAAGCAACCGTTATGCTTTTTCGGGCGGACGTAATTATTTTAATGGTTGGACTCCTGAAGCTGCTGATACTTCTAGGTTTAAACAATGGAAACCCAAGGAGCAGTATTTTGCTAGAGCGCAGTACAACTACGAGTATCGAAAATTGCGGTTTCATTTTGCTGGCGATTATTACCAAGATAAAATTACCAACCGGGGAATGCCTCGTTCGCCTTACTTTGAAACAGCCTTTGACGATTATTATCGTACTTATAGAAACAATTACACCATCAATTTAACCGATGAGGTTGCTAAACATCGAAATGTTAATTTAACCTTTGCCTATAATCGTTATAAGCGAATTAAAAATACCTATTTTAAAAACTTAGTTACACTAGAAGAAAATTTAAGCCCTAATACTACCGATCAGGATACGAGTAAGTTTAGTGCTTTTGTTGCTAGAGGCACTTATAATACTACCAAACCCGACCGACTAGTGAACTATGAGTTTGGCTACGATGTTTTTTTAGAAATAGGTAATAGCTGGCGGTTAAAAGGAAATGAACAAGAAATTAGTGATTATGCCTTTTTTGCAAGTGCTGAAATAAAACCAAGCGATAATTTAACCATTCGGCCAGGAATGCGAAAAAGTTATAACACGGTTTATCAATCGCCTTTTATTCCTTCGGTAAATATTCGCTACAAACTTAGCAAAGGGCTTAGTATGCGCACCTCTTATGCAAGAGGATTTAGAGCACCCTCTTTAAAGGATTTGTACTTTGATTTTGTAGACAGCAATCACAATATTCAAGGAAACCCTAATTTACTAGCAGAAAACTCTAATAACTTGCAACTATCCGTAAGCCAAAAAAACAGTACTAAAAAGGGCTTTTTTAAATTAGAAGGCATGTTGTTTTACAACAATGTTAATAACTTAATTGACTTGGTTCGTATTGATGGCACGGAGTATACTTATAAAAATATTGGCAATTACCAAACACTAGGCGGGCAATTAAATGCTAATTACAACCTAGAACGTGTTAGCCTTGCTGTAGGAGCAAATTTTACTGGTACTAAAAATTTGTTATCGGAAAGTACCGAAAAATTGCCTTTTAATTTTAGCCCAGAAATACGTACGCAGGTAAGTTATAATATACCCAATATTAATACACAAGTGGCTTTATTTTATAAGTACAATGGTAAATATACAGATGTATACTTAGCGGAAGACGATATTTTGCAAGAAGAATACATTGCTAGTTACCACACCCTTGACCTTACTACTAGCACTACTCTTTTTAAGGATAGACTAACAGTAAGCCTTGGCGGTAAAAATTTATTTAATGTAACCAATGTTAATGCATTTACTCAGGGCGACCCTCATGCTGGCAGTAGTGATAGTGTGCCTTTAAATTGGGGGGCTACTTTTTTTGCAAAAATGAGTTTTAATGTTTGGTAAAAAAAAAAGAATAAAGTAATGGTTAAACCATTAAACAACTAATTATAATTAAGCGGTATGATTACTAAATACTTAGCAACCAATAATTTACCTCTCAAACTATTAAAACCAACTGTTTTAAAATGCAGTTGTTTAATTCCTATTCAAATGATTAACCACAAAAGTAAAACCCCAAATAACATTTCCACTAGGAAAATAACCCCTCCTCTTAACATACGTTTGCTTACGTTAGGTCTTGTTATGTGCATTGGCGGATGCCTACTACTTAGTTTTAGCGGATGCGAAAAAGCAGAAACACCTGTTGAACCTTATGATAGAGGCGAAGCAATTACCGACTCGGTAAACCTAGGCCACTTATATCGCAATCAAATTTGGTACGATTTGCATACCAATAGCGTTGTAAGCAGCAATTTAAAAACCGATTGGGATTTAGCTTTTAGTGCAGCAAACGATGGTTTTGAAATAAAACTAAATGGCTCAAGAGCGATGTTTGCATATCCTACCAACGCCAATAATTTAGCAAGTATTAGTATGGCCAATTTACCCCAACCCGATGATCCGAATTGGAAATGTGACGATTCTAGTGGTGATTTAAGCAAAACGGCTATTGGTGATTGGCAAACAGATAATCCTGTTTATATTATTGATAGAGGATATAATTTGGAAGGCGATAAAATGGGCTACCTTAAAGTGCTTTTTTCGGAAATAGCTAATGGCGAGTATGTTTTTAGCTATGCAGGTATAAATAGTACGGATATACAAACGGCAACAATTGCCAAAGATGATATTTACAATTTTGTTTACTTTTCGTTTGATGCCCAAAGCAGTGTTATTATAGCACCTCCTAAAGATAGCTACGACTTAGTTTTTACCCAATATACCCATGTTTTTGAAGAAGCGGTACCTAGTTTACCATTTTTCAGTCCTCCTTTTCCGTATGTGGTTACTGGCGTATTGCAAAACCCCAATGGGGTAATGGTAGCAGTAAACAATGACGAAGAATACAAAAAAATTAGTCTGCAAGATATTTATAATTATTCTTTTGAAGAAAACCTAAGTACTATTGGCTGGGAATGGAAAGTTTACGATTTTGACGCAAATGCTTACCTTATTAACCCAAGCCTCAGTTATCTTATTGAAGATGTAGAAGGCTATTTCTATAAATTACGGTTTATTGATTTTTACAACAACGAAGGAGAAAAAGGCCATCCTACTTTTGAGTTTCAAAAGCTTTAAAACTTACTTCACTACCTTCTTTGAATAAAGCAGGCGGTGAAGCCCCCAATAAATAATACAATAGAACAAAGACCTACTATTTTTCAAAAAAATAGTAGGTCTTTCTAACTTAAATGGGGCATGTTTCAGCAGTCTTAAAAGATAGTTGACACTTTTAGCTGCAAGCCACAGGCCATAGCCGTCAGGTTAA
>JAHDBT010000262.1 GCA_020630215.1 Bacteroidota bacterium | reverse complement strand
TTCTTAGCGCACTTCACGAAGTGTCAAGTAAAATTTATAGTGAATGAAACATGCCGACTTTTAACGATATTTCTGGCACAAAGACCAAAGACTTACTATTTTTCAAAAAAATAGTAAGTCTTTCCCCCTTCCCACTACCTTTATACAAAAAAAATACACGACTAAAACTAAAACAAAACCGTCAACGACTAAAAACACAAGTCATTCATTATCAAGAATTTACAAACCTACACTCTAGTATAAAAGTTGATAAAACGACAAACAAATCCTTTTTTTTGATGGCTCGATCTATTAACTTGTATTTATCTTTAAGCAGTTCAATCTTATCATTTACGCCCCAATATATGAAACAACAGGTACTCCATATTGCTTGCCTAGTAATAGGTCTGTTAGGCTACGCTACCGCCTTACATGCACAAACAGGTATAGTAGCAGGCACTTTAGCTGATAGTAATGGCGAAGCAATTCCCTTCGTTAACATTATGGTAGAAGGAACAGCTAATGGCACACAAAGCGATTTTGATGGCAACTACCAAATTAAATGCAAGGTAGGCGATGTGCTAGTGTTTCAATATATTGGTTGGGAAGACAAAAGCATAATAGTAACTGCAGATATGTTTGCTGACATAGATAGTAACTCCCTTAATAGAAAACCAAGTAATAGGGTACAAACAATAACCGTTAACCCCATCGAAAAAAAGGCTTATTCTGAAAAAATAAAAAGCCAACAAAATAGTTCGAAGCAAGTTATTGACATCTCTACCTCACCCTACCGCCATAATGAAAGCCCAATCTATAAAACCGACAATATTAAATCAATTGAAATTGATAGCAACCAAATTAGCTTTACTCGTTTAAAAAAACCGCTGCATTATTCCATAAAATACCAGCAAAACAGCGGCATACAGTTTGCACCCAAATCTTTTTTACCCAGCTTGCAAAATCAATACGCACAAGGGCAACCTATTAATGGAAGCACTACTTGGCAAGGTGCCGAACTCAACGAAATCTTTTCCTTTGGCCCCGCCATTAATACCCTCGCTTTTGATGGCACTCCTTACGATTATGACGACAAGGGTGCATTAATTCCTGCTAATACAAGCACCAACCAAACGGCCACTGCCAAAGCTTACCAAAATAAACTACTCTATAATAGCACCAATATTGCCAACAGTTTATCCGTAAAACTGTTAAACGATAAACATCAATGGGATTTCAAATACCTCCATCAATTTAAACAAGATATTTTTAACGAAAAAAACAATCAATCCAACAGCCTAAGTTTTAACTATTTAACAAATAATAGTTACCCAAGAAATGTTTTTAAGTTTTTTGTGCATGTTTTGCAAGAAAAAAACAGGCAACCCAATATCAATGGATTTCACAATCAGTTGTTGTTAAATCACTACCTAAGTCCTGCCTCCTTTAGCAATCAACAAGGCTACGCTTTAGCCAATTCTTCGCAGCGAAGTTTTGCACCGCAGCACTATAACAATCCCGTATGGTTGCTAAAAACGCATCAAAATAATATCCGCACTTCGCAAATAAATACTGGCAGCCATTTTACTTATTCCGAAATCCGAGCCATAAAATTAATTGCCGATATAAATTATCAATACCAAGAAAATCAGTTACAATTTGCGCTGCCTAAAAATACAATTGGATTTGCAGAAGGTTATAAAAGCAACAAGGTTTTTAAAGAACAAAATGCTTATGCCAAGCTACAATTTCAGTGGAGGCAACGCCACTACAACAAAGTAAAATTTGCCATACATTCTCAACTTTTACAACAATACGAACATTTAGATTACACTTTTACCGAACAAACAGATTTCCCTAATTTTTCCTTTAACAATCCTAGTACAGAAAACACCCGACTGCAAACAGAACAAAAATATACCGCACAATGGCTCAATAAAATGGAGTTTATGTTTGCTAGATCTTATGCTGCAAAATTAATCCTACAAAACAATGCCTTTTTTTCTAGCAGACTACCTGCCGATATGTGGCAGCCTAGTATTAGCAGCATTGTTGATGTAGCAAATATTTTTGAACAATGGAATTGGCTCAATCACTGGACCATTTCGGGAGGCTATGCTCAAAGTTTAAACGATGTGCCTTTGTTTTACAATAATTACAGCCACAATAGTTTGCGCTTCCGTACCAACCAAAGTTTACACTACACCGCCAACGAGGATTTATTTATTAACGATAATTTGCGTCCTCAAAAAACGGCTACCTTTGAAGTAGAAACCAACCTAAAAGCTTTTAGAAATAAATGGCAACTCGGATTTAATTACCACACGAGTCTACATAAAAACAGTATTTTTCCCATCTTAAATAAGGAAACAATTGGGGAAACCCTCCCTCCTTTTGCCCTCGCAAATATTGCCGATATACGAGATAAAGGTTTTGCCGCCCATATATCTAAAGCCTTTAAAACAAAATATTGGGTTCGCTTATCGGCATGGCGAACAAGGAATACGGTTAAAAAAATACATGCTTCTAATGCCGTTAATCCCGAACGCATTCCGATAGCAGGATTTGCCGATGTTTCTAAAAATTTAATCGTCGGACAGGCTGCAGGAACGATTGTAGGCATCGCTTATTTAAGAGATGCAGGAGGTAATATTTTAATTGACGACGAGGGCTTTCCTATTATGGACGAAACCCTACAAATTATTGGCGACCCGACTCCTGATCTTCATTTAGGTTGGAGCAATAAATTAAGTTTTAAAAGGATGGATTTACGTTTTACCATTGATGCACAAATTGGTGGCGACACTTGGGACGGCACTCAAAATGTACTCAATTACCACGGCGTTTCGCAAATAACTGCTGACGAGCGAGACACTAAAAATTACATTTTTGAAGGACAAACCCTTAGTGGACAAAACAATACCAAACCCGTAGATTTTGCCAACCCTAACGAACCCGTAAGCAATAATAGATGGGTGCGTTATGGCTACGCTGGCATTGCCGAAGCTGCAATTGTGGATGCAAGTTACGTAAATCTACAAAACATTACCTTTAGTTATACGCACAAACGTTTCCGTAATTCTGCTTTTATTAGCACCATTAATTGGGGCGTTTATGCCAACAATGTTTTTAGTATTCGTTCTTACAAACACCAAAATCCATACAGCAGCCTTTTTGATAATGCCGCTGCCAAAAATCTCGATTATTTTAATGCGCCCTTGTTGATGGAATTTGGTTTTCACTTTTCGTTGGAAATTTAGTAGTTAGTAATTCTAAAAATATGCACTTATGAAAAACACAATTTACTATAGTAGTTTATGCTTTATCTTCCTTATTTTATTAGCATTTACCACACATAAAAATACCGAACAGCATATTAACCATTTAGTAGAAAAAATTTATGCCCAAACAGATCGCCCTTTCTATTTTCCGGGAGAAAAAATTTGGTTTAAAGCATACCTCACCAATGCCAACGAACAAGCTAATTACCTAAGTGATATGGCTTATGTCGAATTATTATCGCCCAAAGGTACCTTGGTAAAAAAATTAGTTTTAGAAATAAAAGAGGGTGCTTTTTATGGTGATTTTGAAATTGCAGAAGAAGATGCAGGAGGCATTTACACCTTAAAAATATATACCAAATGGATGCAAAATTTTGGCAAAACTTCCTTCTTTGAAAAAAAATTAACAGTTCAAAAAGTAGTGCAACCTAATTTATTATTGCGTTTAAAAATGGAGAAAGAAGCCTATGGTGTAGGCAGTAAAGTACTAGCAAATTACGAAGTAAAAGATTTAGAAAACAACCCATTAGTAAATGCAACAATAGAAGCTGTTTTACAAGTAGATGGACAAGTAATTAAAAGCAA
This sequence comes from Bacteroidota bacterium, assembly GCA_020630215.1. GTDB lineage: Bacteria > Bacteroidota > Bacteroidia > Chitinophagales > UBA2359 > JAHDBT01. The sequence continues at coordinate 5,957 of JAHDBT010000262.1, read as the reverse complement.
AACATTTACTAGCGATGCAGCAGGAAAAGCAATACTTAGTTTTAAATTACCCAATAATTTAAATAGCACCAATGTAATTATTAATGCGATTACCCTACACAAAAATAACCGAGAAGCTATTAGCAGAAGTGTCCCTGTTATTTTAAATAATATCGACTTACATTTTTTTCCTGAAGGTGGTTTTGCACATGTGGATGTGGACAATAAAATAGCTTTTAAAGCCATCAATGAATATGGTAAACCTGCGGATATATCGGGAAAAATTACGGATGAACACGGGCAATTAATCACCAAATTTAGTAGCCTGCACAATGGCATAGGCAGTTTTAATTTACACCCAAATGCCAACACCAAATACTACGCAACAATTACCCAACCTTTCCTTGCAAAAACACCTATTGAATTACCCCCAATTAAAGAAAAATTCATTCAATTTTCGTTACAAAATAAAACGGATAATGAGCAAGAAAAAATAATGAATATTTATAGTTTTGAGGAGAAAGAATTATTGGTGCAAATAAGTAATGTTTCCGAAATACTCTACGAAAAAAAATTAACGGTACAAGCAGGTAATAACGAATTAATTATTAATACCGCTGCATTTCCAATAGGGATTACACAGTTTGCTATTTTAAATACCGAGCAACAAATACTTGGCAAACGCCTAGCATTTCTACATAAAAACAGGCAATTAAATATTGACATTGAATTAGAAAAAGAACAATTTGACACGAGAGAATTAGTAACGGTAAAATTAAAAACAAGTGATAAGGAAGGCAAGGCAATTCCTGCTAATTTATCTTTAAGTGTTGCCGATAATAAACTGTTATCTTTAGCAGATGATAAACAAGCAAACATTTTAGCTAACTTGCTAATAGGCAGTGAATTACAAGGAAAAATACACGAACCTAATTATTATTTTAAAACCTTTACCCAAGCAGAAAAAATAGCCAAACAAACCGCCGCACTCGATAATGTAATGCTAACACACGGATACAAAAATTATTTAGACAGCTTAAATAATTATATCAAAACAGCGCCTTATTTAGCAGAAAAAATAGATTTACAAACAGGCACTATTGTCGATAAAAATGGGAACGCAATTACCGCTAAACTATTAATTTTTGAAAATAGAAGCGATAAGGCCCATAAGGCAACTACCGACGAATATGGCAACTTTGCTTTAAGACTAAACAATGGTAAACGCTACACCATTTTAGCTTATCGGGATGATGAAAAAGCTTTAAATATTAATTTAGATAAAATAAAAACAAATAACACCCGTGTTAATAGGCGAAATAGAGATAAAAATAAAAAGCGCAATAAAAACAAAGAAAAACCAACACAAAATACGCCCCTTAAAATGGATAAAAAATTACCCATTAATGGCAGTATAAAACAAGCGGCAAATACGTTGGTAATGGAAGAAGAAGAATTAAACTTAGAAAGAGTAGTTGTTAGGGGAAGTAAAATGGAAGTGCAACTTATGGAAAACAAAATTTCCCTTTCGGAAGTAGTTGTTAGTTCAGCAGGTGTTAATCCTAGTTACCAAAATGTAGGCTATGCTATTAATAGCACTCAAAACGGGCCTAGTTTAAATAATAAATCACAAATCACCAATTTATTAAGAGGCAATATTACAGGTTTAGAAATAACCAATAGTGCGGGTATTGCTGGCACACAAAATTATTTAAGTATTAGAGGCACTAGTCATTTAAATGGTACAAGAGCAAGCGAACCTTTAATTGTTATTGATGGCATTCCTTACGAAAATCAGCATCACCTAAATAATTATTTTGCCAACATATTGCCACACCAAATTAATTCGGTAAGTGTTGTACAAGGTATTGCTGCTACTACTTTATATGGAGCAAATGCAAACAATGGAGTTATTATTGTAAATACCGAAAGTGAAGCTAATTATATTAGTAATAATAATAGTAAAAGTATTCCTCAAAAAAAGTTTAAAAATTATACTGCGGCAACTATTTACCCAAGCTACCATCGTAAAAACCTAGACCTTCCAGAACGTTTTCAAATTCCTGTTTACAATCAACAAAATCCCTCGCCTTTACGCACCGATTTTAGAAATACCATTTATTGGAATCCCGTTATTCAAACAGATGAAAATGGTTATGCCGAATTTAATTTTTATACTTCGGATGCCATTACCGCTTTTAAAATTACAAGCGAAGGAGTTGGTTACAATGGATTAATTGGTAGAAAAGAAGTAGATTTTAGCACCCAAAAATTATTGAGTGTTAATTGTAAAATCCCTAATTATTTAAGCTTAAATGATACCGTTATTTTACCCATAACCGTAAGCAACGAAAGCAAGCAAAACCTTAGCGGACAATTACACATTAGTTTGCCTCCACAAATACAATTACTGGAAGAAACAAATACGGAAAAAAATACGATTGAAATAGCAGCCAATAGTTTTGCTACTAAAAAAATAAAAATTATTCCTATCCAAAAAGGAAAAAACTTAAATATCAAAGCGTATATAAAAACACCAAATCACAAAGATGTATTTCAGCAGCCTATCGAAATTATAAGCCCCTACTTCCCTATCGAAACCTCCTTGGCAGGCAATCAAAATAAAACATTTAGTTTTCCTATTAACCATGCGATTCCTAATTCTTTAAATGCCAATTTAAATATTTATGTAGATATTGTTGGGGAGGTAATGGATGGCGTAGAAGGATTATTGCGTGCGCCTTATGGTTGTTTTGAACAAACCTCTTCTAGCACCTATCCTAATATTTTGGTGCTGCAATATTTAAACGAAACCGGTAAAAGCAATCCAGAAATAGCAGCCAAAGCGATGGATTATATTGAAAAAGGATATAAACGTTTAATTAGTTTTGAATCGAACGGAGGGGGCTTTGAATGGTTTGGTAAAACACCTGCACACGAAACCCTTACTGCCTACGGCTTATTGGAGTTTACCGAAATGAAAGCCGTTTATCCAAAAGTAGATGACAAAATGATTAAGCGTACTGCTAAATGGCTATTAAGCAGAAAAGATGGCAAAGGAGGTTTTAAAAAAAGTAAGAAAGGCTATGATAGTTTTGCAAGTTCGCCCCAAAATGTTGCGAATGCTTATATCGTATATGCCCTTAGCCAAACAGGATATGCCAATGACCTAAGCAAAGAGTACGAAACCGCTTTTAAGGAGGCCCTTAAAAGCAAAGATGTATACCGCATGGCTATTATGGCTTGTGCTAGTTACAACTTAAAAAACAGCACCAATGCCGAGCAATTAATTAGCGAAATAACCAATAAAATTAATGAAGTTGGCGTAGCCAATGTAGCAAGTGAAAATACGATTACTCGTTCTTATGGCAATGCCAAAAGTATAGAGAGTATTGCTTGGGCTTGTTTGGCCTTGATGAAAGAAAATCAATCGGAAACACTATTACAGCAATGTATAGAGCATATTTTAGCGCAACGAAACAATGGACGTTTTGGCAGCACCCAATCAACGGTAATGGCTTTAAAAGCGTTGATTGCTTATACACAAATGCAAAAAAACCGCATTATTTCCGAAAGTGATTTAGTGGTTTTAAATATTAACGGACAGGAAATAAAACAATCTTTACAAGTACAACAAAATGGAAAAATTAGCATTCCTAATATCGAGCAGTACTTTACTACTGGTCCACAAACCGTACAAGTTGGCTTTAGCAATCCCGAGGTTATGTTGCCCTACAACCTTAACTTACAATGGGATAGCAGCCTCCCTAATTCGTCGGCCGATTGTTTATTGGCTTTTCAACAAACACTAGCACAACAAAGCTGTAAGGTGGGCGATAATGTAAATTTACAGGTACAAGTACAAAACAAAACAAAGGATGGCTTAGGCATGGCCATTGCGTTAGTAGGCATTCCGTCTGGCACGAGCGCACAGGCTTGGCAATTAAAGGAGCTGCTAGAAAAAGAACAGTTTGCTTTTTACGAAATTTTTGGTAATTACCTCGTTTTTTACTGGCGTTCAATGGCTCCGTCTGAAACCAAAACTATTAACTTGGCTTTAAAAGCAGAAATACCTGGCCGGTATACAGCTCCTGCTAGTTCTGCCTATTTGTATTATGGCGATGAGCATAAACATTGGGTGCGGGGGGAAATGATTGGGATTGAGTAGTTTAAGAATTATTTAGTGGCTACATCGTTTTTAAGAATTTATTGGTCAATTTTTTATCAAAAATCACAGGAATAGGAATCGTTAAACCTTTAATGGCGAAGCTGTTAATTTCTCCTGTTGTGGCCTTAACAAGCAATTCGTATTTACCTTGTTTTAAATGATATTGTTCTACAAATTCCTCTTGCGGATTGATGATCCAATATTCTTCGACTTGGTGTTTTTGGTAATCGTCAAATTTTATACCCCTGTCTCTTTTTTCGGTTTCCTTTAAGCTAACCTCAATAACTAAGTCTGGTACAGGAAAGAACTTTTGTCCTTTGGTAAATTTTGCAGATTGTGCGCTTTTAAAAAAACACAGATCTGGCTCATAATCATTTCTGGTTAATCGTATCAATATCTTTTCTATTCCTACGAAGCCTAAGTCATGATCTACCACATAAGTATCAATAATTTTATATAAATTTCCATTTACTTCATTGTGTTCTTTTACAACAGGCGAATGCACAATTACTTCGCCATTAATAAACTCGGCTTTTTCTTGTTCCGAAATATGTTCATAAAAATGGAGGCGTTTTTTTTGTTCTTCGGCAAGTAATTTATTAAGCCTTTCTACTAATATTGGAGCTTCAGGAAGCTCTAAAATACTAGCAATCAACTTATTATTAATATTCATTGTCATAACTGTACTTTTAAACAAAAATAAACAATTTTATTCCCAATTTCAATTTTATTTTAATCTAAGCTGCGTTGGTGCTCCTTTCCTTTTTGCCATCGTGCATTTCAATAATTTTTAAAAAAGTTTAACTATGCAAAAAAAACCTAATTACCTACTCCCTATTTGGCTGCAACAATTAGGGCTGTTACTATTAATTGGTAGCTTTTTACTAAACACAGCAAGTTGCAAAAAAGAAAAGGACACACCCAATGATGAAATGGAAATGGAAACCGAAGTGGAAAATCCTTGTGATACTTTAGGTACCATTCCTAGTGATGTTTTTGCTGGCGACAAAGCCTATACTTATCGTGCTGTTTATACGGATGTAGATGGCAATGAGATAAGCAACGAAACTGTACGAGCTTTAGCAACGGGTAAGCCCTGGCAGTTTCAGCCAGGTTTACAAGTAGAGGTTCAGTATATTTTTGAGGAGAATGAAAGTCTGGAAGCGCAGTTTAGTCCACATCCAATTAACCCTACGATGAACAATATTTGGGAAACCTCCGTTATTGAGGGGGTAATTTCCAAAGAATCGTGGGTATGGATACACCCAATACGACACAATCAATATATTTTTACAGAGGTTGCCCCTTTCCCAGAAGTGTTGTTGCCAGTTGCGGTAGGTAACTCGTGGGGTTCGGAACTAAGTATTATTAGTGGCTGGGGCGAATGGGACAATACAACAGGTGAAATTAGTTATACGGTAACCGAAAATATAGCTAGTAAAAATTATAATTTTGGCACTGCTGCCGATATATGGGTTATTGAAAGTACCGCAGTATATCCGTTTGGCACTTCTACTTTAACCAGTTATTATAATGATAAATATGGTTTTTTAGAAATGCATTATACTAATTATGTTGGTGAGATATTGACCTTTGTAATGGAGGATGCAACTTATAAATATTGTGATTTTTAACGCAATGTTCGTGTACGGATTCCTACGAAGTTGCACGGAGTTTTTCACGGGGTTGCACAGAGTTTTTTTGGGTTTCTCCACCTACTTTTACTAGTGTCTTAGGAAATTTAAAGCTCGTGAGGGGCTAGTGACTCAAAACCTAAGTTCTTGATGACCCAAGCCTTGTCTTTTTTTCC
>JAHDBT010000261.1 GCA_020630215.1 Bacteroidota bacterium | reverse complement strand
GAATAAGGTTAGCATTGTTTTACAAGCTCAACTTATCATAAATTGTTTGACTTACCACTTAGTGGTCTGTCAAGTTAATCATGTTAGTTGTTTTGGCGTTTTTTGCTCCCTAGCGGTGTTGCAAATACTCGCCATAGCTTAGGCTATTGCTGCGTTTTGCGCCTTGCTAAGAAACAAAACGCACTCAAAAGCAACTTAACACTATTAACTTGACAAACCACTTAGGAATGGTGCAAAAATAAATTTAAGCAACAATTAAAAAACAATTTTACCAACTACCATTTCACCGCTACTTTGCCAATACTTTTTCGCAGTTCTAAATAATCGTGTGCTTCGGCAAGTTCGTCTATGTGAAATACTTTTCCGACGGTTGGTACTAGGATTTTTTGTTCTGCTAGTGCTACTACATCTTGTAAACATTGTTGTAAAATATGTGGTTGATGGTCAGCAATACGCAACATGTTTACGCCAATTAATGCTTTAGACGACATCATAAATTGAGCAGGGTGATAGAAGCCAAACTCGAAACCCGTTTTGGCCATTTTAAATATGTTTTTTTTACGAGAAGCCATACTTGCAGCACCGTAGCATATCATTCGTCCGCCAGCATTTAAAAGGGCAATGCCTCGTTTTACATAACTCCCTCCTATCGAATCAAAAATGGCATTTACTTTTCCTTCGGGAGCTATTTTTTTGATAACGGTATCGAAATCTTGTTGTCGGTAATTAATGGGATGATCGACTCCTAACTTTTTAAGGTAGCCTAGTTTTTCGGGCGAACCTGCCGTGCCGTAAACAATGCATCCTTTGCGTTTTGCGAGTTGCACCAAGGCGGTTCCTACGCCTCCTGCGGCAGCGTGTATAAGGATGTGTTCGCCTTTGTAAATATTGGTAATCATTTCGGCAGCATAATAAGCCGTGCAGTATTGTGTAGCTAAGGCGGTTGCTGCTCCTAGGGTTATTTCTTCGCTAATAGGTACTACGGCAGAGGCTTGTGTAATAACTTTAGATGCATAAGCTCCAAAACGGGTAAAAGCCAATACTCTTTGTCCTTCTTTTACATGTGTTACCCCCTCGCCAAAACTTTCTACTCGTCCTACGGCTTCGTAGCCAATAATGGTTGGTAAGGGGGGGCAATCTTTGTAATTACCTAAGCGAGCCATTACGTCGGCAAAATTTAAACCAAAGCCCTCGGTTTTTACGCATACCTCATTTGCTTGCGGTTTGGGATCGGGGCGTTCTTGTAATTTAAAGGCTTCGTGAGGTAATCCGTTTTTTACTAGTACTGCTGCTATCATTGGGGGAATTGTTGAATTGAATTGTTGAATTGCTATTTACCACGAATATACGATTAAGATTTAAGCTATTAATGAAAGGAGATAAAAATAGACCTAAAAAAACCTCAGCCTTAAAAAGACTGAGGTGTAATAGTTGTTCGAATAAGGGAACTGAGTTGAGGAGTGTTTCAAAGTTCTTCATTATGTTTTCTAAACTACGGTCCTACATCTCCTAAAGTATTATTTGTAAAGGTGTTGCCGCTTTGTGTAACGTTTCCGCCACTTTGGGTTTCAATACCCCAGCCTCCGCTATTGCTAATGCTAGAGTTGGTAACGGTTGCCGAAGCTTCGTTTTCTACATTAACATTTGCTTGGGCAGAACAACAAAATACATAGCTATTACCACCGTCTGAAATACTGATAAAAGACAATAAATTATCGGTTGAGTTGGTATTGTAATGAATGCCGTTCCAGTATCCGTTAATGGGTTCGTCGCCTCTAAAGGTAATGGTTTCGGTAGTAGTACCAACCGCTTTAAACGAGCCTCCGTTCCTAACACCAAAACCTGCATCTTCTTGAAATACGAGTTCTGCGCCAGCAGCTACTTGTACATCTGCTTCGATGTAGGTATTACCACCGTCAAATTTGTAAGGAATTGTTGTTTTCCCCCACGTTTGCGAAATATCAACCGTCGTATCCCAAGCACGGATGTAGTTATCTAGGTTGCCTGTAAAGGTAGATGCGCCATCAATTTTGCCTAATTGTTCTGGTGTCATGTAAATAGGTGCTTCGTCGTGTGTGTTGATGCTGTTGTTTGCAAAATTTTCTAGTACTTGGTCGTTTAATACAATTAAGCCGTAACCTGCACCATTGCTTAAGGTGGAATTGGTTAAGCTTAAACGACCAGATTCTACTCGTACACTTGCAGCCTCGCCACAACAAAAAATATAGCCGCTACCAGCATCCGAAACTTCTACAAAAGCCAATTGATTGTTTAGACTATTGCTATCGTAATGTATACCTTTCCAATACCCTTTTGCAGGTTCTTCGCCTCTAAATTTAATAGGTTCAACACCCGTTCCAACAGCTTTAAACGAGCCATCAGTTCTTACGCCAATTCCGCCATCTTCTTCAAAGGTAAAATCGGCACCTGCGGCTACGGTAATATTCGTTTCAATATAGGTTACATAAGCCCCAATTAATTTATAAGGGATGGTATTTTTAGGCCAGGTTTGTGCTATGGTTACCGTGCCAGTATATACCCCAATTGTATTATCGATATTATCGGTGTAAGTTGATGTTACGCCATCTAAAGCACTTAATTGTTGTGGAGAAATATACATTGGATTTAAGTCGTGATTAGAGATGGTGTTATTGGCATAATTACCTAATACGCCATCAAACTCTACCACTAAACCATGCCCTGCGCCTCCATCTAAAATAGAGTTGCTGATATCTAAACGTCCTGTATTTTCTACGGCTATGCTTGCATAATTATTACAGCAAAAAACGTAGTTACTACCTGCATTGTATACTCGTACATGGTCGAATTGATTTTTTAAGCTATTGCTTTGGATGCCGATACCTTTCCAATATCCTTTTGCATCTTCTTCTCCTTGAAATACAATAGGTTCGGCAGCTGTACCTAGTGCTTTTAACGAACCATCGTCTTTTATGGCAATACTTGCACCTTCGGCAAAGGCAATTACGGTACCTGGTTCTACTACTACATCAAAATCAATATTAAGGGTACAATCAATTAAATAATCTACTGCTGCATCGGGGTTGTTTTCAAAGGTAAAATCGCCATTTAAATCGCTACAATTAAAATTAATGGTAGATGCATCAACCGTTTCGGGCGGACAGCTAGGATCGCCAGGGCAGGTTACACATTCTGGATCGCCAGGGCAATCGGGGTCGGTTTTACAAGCAGCGGTAAATAATAAACAGCCTACAATAAGGATACTAAAAAACTGACTGAAATTAACAGTCGCTTTCGAAAATTGGAGTTGTGGTGCGAATGATTTTTGTTGTTTCATTTCTTTTGAGCTTTTAATTAAGAAATTTAATTTCATGATATTAAAAAAGATTAATTAAATTAAAAATACACTATTTATATTTTTAAATAAAGATTTCAATTCAATTTAATAATGTAGAATGGCACAAAAGGTAAGCAGTTTGCTTTTAGTAAAGAAGTAATTAAGATACAGTACTCGTGTTCTTTAAAAAGCGTAGTAGGCTTCTTTTTTTACTACAAGGTGCTAGGTTAACTTCAACAGCTACAACCGTTTTGCCTTATACAAAAATACCTTACTACTTTAAGCGTTAGTTAGAAGTATTATTTTGGAGGGGCTAAATTAAGGAACATTGCAAATTTTATAACGCTTATTTTTGGTTTCCCTAAATCCCCCTGCTTTAATCGTAAAAAAGCAGGAGAATTTTGGGTGTTTTTATCTCATCTGTAGCCTGACCAATAAGATAAAAAAGTACAATTTCTCTAAAAGAAAAATGAAACATTAACCAAAATTTTAGCAAAAAAAACAAGTTGTTTTGCGCTATAATATATGCATAGTTGTTATGCTGCAAATTTAAGTCATCCTTTGTGATAATAGCAACACGATTTTTTGTAGTTTGTGATAAAAAAAAAGCCTCCACGATAGACTTACATAAAAACAAACATTTATAACATTTATCTTTTCACATACACAAATCATTAAAAATCAAAAGTTTTGAAAAACAAAACCTTCTCAATCATTCGCAAACTGTCTAAAAAAGAACTTGATTCATTCGATTTTGTGATAAAAAATCACAAAAGAAAAAGTCTTTTTAAGCTCTACAAGATACTATTAGAATCGAAAAAAGAAGCCCATCTAAATACTCCATATATATACGAACAATTATACCAAAAATCTTACCAAAAAGAAAAGGGTTACTTGCTAAGAAATGAATTGCGACTACTTAGTAAAGAACTCGCTACTTTTTTAGCTCACGAACAGTTAAAAAAAGAAACAGCCGAACAAGCCTTGTTGGAACAATATTATTTTGTAAAAGCCTTACTAGCCCGTGAAGCTTATGATTTGTTTGAAATAGAGTGGAAAAAACTGATGGAGCGTTTGCTAAAAACTAATAATTACGATTTAGCTTATCAACTAAAAGAATTAATAATTAGACATGAAATAAAACAAAAAACCATTACTGTAGACACTTATAAAAAAATATTAAATTCAATAATTACCCAACAAAATTATTTGCGTTCACATTTTTTGCATCAATTAATTACTACCGAATATTTGCGTGCCTTTACAGAACGCACAATAAAAGCTTATTATCCAACAAAACAAATTAGCGACTTAAATAGCGATTTAAATAAATGGGAAGAATTACAAGAGAAAGATTTTTTTGTAAAATATATGAAACTAAAAATTAAATCTTTTGAATTAAAAGGAGAAAAAAAAATTGCGACTTTGCAAAAAGCGATTGATATAGTAACTCATGTAAAAAAAGAAACGCTTGTACCAACAACAGAAAAAGCTTGGTTATTGGCCAATATTGCATTGGCTTATTTATTACTAGGAAAACATGAAGCGGCCCTCCCCTTTCACGAACAAGCATTGGCCTTACATAAACATATTAAGCAAGAATCGTTGGGGGCTTATTCGTTTAATTACATTAGCACTCTTTTACATTTAGAACAATACAGTAAAGTATTAAAGGTGCTAGACGAACAAAAACAAGTGCTGTTGCAAAAAAGCAGGTTTGTGCCCAAATGTTTATGTTTAAAAGCAATGTGCCATTTATTTTTAGGAGAGTTAGCAGCAGCAGAAGCACAAGTGCCTTTACAAATAAAAAAAGAACCAAGTGATGAGTATTATTATATGCGTTATATTGTGGTAATAATTTACTATTTAAGGTCGGAGGTAATGCTTGCTATTAATGAAAATAATAATTACTTAAATGCCATTAATTACCAACAAGCAGATAGGCTAGATACTTACAAAAAATTAGCCCTATTTACCAATCGCTTTTTTAAGCTATTAATTGATAAACCTACTATTACAAAATATATCCATAAAATGCAAAAACTGCAAGAAGAGTTAAGCCACTTTATTCAATTGGAACAAAGCCCTATTTTGCCGCTTAAATGGTTAAGTAAGGAAATAGAGAAACAAAGTAAGCGTAAGTAACAGTAAGTTGGTTACTCTTCCTTTGTTTTTTTCTTAGGCAATCGCCCTGCTTTTTTTAGGGCTTGATGTATTATCCATTCTAGTTGCCCATTCGTACTCCTAAACTCATCGGCAGCCCATTTTTCGAGTGCTTTATACAACTCTGGTTCGAGGCGTAAGGCAAATGATTTTTTATTTTTAGCTGGCATTTTGTTGATACATTTTAAATTAAAAATTGCATTTTTTTAAGCTGTGCTAAACCGCCAAAAAGACATCCTATTTTTATAAAATAGTATGCCTTTTAAAGGAGTTAAGCGCAGTTTTTTTTTAAGCCTTAAAAAAAATAGCCCCTATTTTACTGATACAAAGAACCTGTGTTAATTACTGGACTGGCTGCTTTATCCGAACAAAGCACTACCATTAAATTGCTCACCATTGCAGCCTTTCTTTCATCATCTAACTCTAATATGTTTTTTTCTGATAACTCGCTCAAGGCCATTTCTACCATTCCTACTGCGCCTTCTACAATTTTTTGGCGTGCTGCAATAATAGCCGTTGCTTGCTGACGCTGCAACATGGCACTTGCAATTTCTTGTGCATAGGCTAGGTAATTAATTCTTGCTTCAATTACTTTTATGCCAGCTATAGATAAACGCTCTCTCATTTCGTCCTCTAACTTATCGTTAATTTCTTCTCCGCCTGAGCGCAAAGAGATTTCTGCTTCGTCATCATCAAAGCTATCATAAGGGTAAGCACCGCCTAATTTACGCATCGCTGCTTCGCTTTGTATATCTACAAAATTTTGGTAGTTGTCTACATCAAAAGCGGCTTTAAACGTATCTTCTACTTGCCATACTAATACTGCACCTAGCATAATAGGGTTACCAATTTGGTCATTCACTTTAATAGGTTTACTGTCTAGGTTTCTAGCACGTAAAGAGATTTTTTTCTTTACAAGAAATGGATTTGCCCAGAAAAAACCATTCTTTTTTACCGTTCCTTTATAGTTACCAAATAACACCAACACAGTAGACTGATTGGGATTGACAATGAAAAAACCAGGTATACAAAACATCCCTAAAAATACGGCGCCAACTCCTAGTGGATTTTTGAGTAAAGCAATAGTTAAAATGCCCGATACAATTAGTAACAAAGCTACAGGTATCATGATATAGCCCGATAATGGAGAAAACAATTTTTCGTTTGTCATGGTTATTATGATTTAAAAATGATATTATTTTGATATTATACTGTTATAACATTTTTTATTACACTTTTAGTTCCTGAAAGCAAGATAATTTATTTAAGTTCTGCTATTATTATCCCTAAGTGACCTGTCAAACTCATCCTATCGAATTAAATTGATGAACTACTTACCTGACCTAAGCTAATTATTTCACTTCCCCATTTGAAATTCCTTATTCAATATTTTTTAAAAAAAACTAGTTGCGGAATAGTAATAAAAAACAAATAAATTTAGTTTCATGTTACTGATCTCTAGGTTATTAAAAATAACAATTAGCTGCAATGCATTAGGCAAGCATTTTTGAGACCTTACAGAACAAAAAAAAAATGATGCTTTTTATACATATTTTCTTTGATTTAAACAGCAAATAGCCTAATTTAGTAGCTTAATAGAAGTTTCCAAATAACACTTTTATGCAGTCTCTTCCTTTGTTAAGTGCAGATGTAGCTATTGATAAATGGCGGAAAGTTTTAGGAGTAGCCCATGTTCTTTACCAAAACGGCATGGTAGAAAAAACGGCCATTGCCACCTTTCCAACTACACAAAAAATAATTGCCATTTTAAAACCGGCCTCCACCATAGAGGTACAACAATGTATTGAAATAGCTAATCAATATAAAATTCCAATTTACCCTATTAGTAAAGGATTTAATTGGGGCTTAGGTTCTAAAGTACCCGTTAAAAATAGCTGTGTGTTATTGGATTTAGGTCGAATGAATCGCATTGTAGATTTTGATGAAACGATGGCTTATGTGCGTGTAGAACCGGGGGTGAGTTTTCAACAACTGTTTGATTTTTTAGCTGCTAAAAATTCGGGTTTAATGCTTGATGGTATTGGCGGCGCACCCGAAGCAAGTATTGTAGGAAACACGGTAGAACGTGGGCATGGTTTGGCCCTTTATGCCGACCGTTTTAACTATGTATGTGGATTGGAGGTAGTACTAGGAAATGGAGAAGTTATTAACACGGGTTACGAACATTACCAATCTTCTTTACTAGGTAAATTAAGTAAATGGGGCTTAGGTCCTTATATTGATGGTATTTTTACCCAATCTAATTTGGGCATCGTTACACAACTGACCTTGTGGCTTAAACCTAAACCTAAATATTTTCAAACCTTTTTATTTAAGCTCAGTACCAACAAACAACTAGCAGCGGTTACAGATATTTGCCGCCAATTTAAGCTAGAACATTTGCCTATTTCCTTGCGGCTATTTAACGATTTCCGTTTAATATCAGTATCGCAGCAATATCCTTGGGAATTAAGCAATCAGCAAACCCCGCTTCCGCCAGCATTGCGAACACAATTGGCCAAACAAGCAGGTAATGTTGCTAAATGGACAGGCTTTGCCGCCCTTTATACCCCTAGTAAAGAACTGGCTGATGCTACTAGTAAATATATTGCAACTAAGCTAAAACCTGTTGTTGATGAAATTACCTTTTTTAATGAAACAACAGCTCATGCAGCCGTTGAACAAGGAGGACAAGCGGTACAGGAATTAATGGATTTTTTTTACTACAAAAGTATTTTAAGAGGCTTCACTTCTGATCGTCCTTTAAATATGTGTTACTGGCGAAAACCTTTTGCCCCTCCCCTTAACAAAGATGTACATAAAGATAAATGTGGGGTAATTTGGTTTTGCCCCTGCGTACCCAACGAAGGAAAACAAGTACAAAAAGCAGTTGAAATTACCGAGTCTGTTTGTCGAAAATATGACTTTGAACCTAACATTGGTTTTTTAGCCATTTCAGAAAGAGTACTCGATGTAACAGGTGCTTTATGCTACGACCGTAACCGAAATGGCCAAGACGAAAAAGCAATGCAATGCTACAACGAATTAATGCAACAATTTATAGATGCTGGCTACTCCCCTTATCGCTTAGGAATTCAGTCTATGCATTTAATGACTAATTATACAGAAAATTCATTTCTTAACCTTTTAAACCAATTAAAAACCCTGCTCGACCCCAATCATATTTTGGCTCCAGGCAGGTATATTGCTAGGGACCCAATACACCCCTAGCAAATGTTTAACCCTATTTATTCACCTTTAAAATTATATAATTATCCTTCCTTTCAAGCATCATCCTATAACCCTAGGATGCATGATTACCCTAACAATTATCATTTTTCAATTATTAAAATAAACATGTTTTATTTTTCTTCAAACCCTTTATACCAAATATATAGCTTATCGCAGGCATATTGGTTAACACTCAAACAACATATTGAATTAACCAATTTAAACCCGTTTATTATGTCAAATACAAACCTGCATTTAAATATCGGCATTTTCTATGCATTAGATTATCCTGATATGGCTAGAGCTTTTCAGCAAGAATATCGGAATTTATTAATAGGGTATGGTGTAAAAGCTAATGATATTGCGTCTTTTAAACCTATATCCGATCCTAATACGTATTTAGTGGTAGCCCACAATGCCGAAACAGGTGAAATGATTAGTGGAATGAAACTCGCTGTTGGCGCAGCGCATCAGCCACTTCCGATTGTAAAAACCTTGCAAACTATTACTTCCCAAACCTTACCCTTTGTGAAGCGTTTTAAGGCAGATGAAGTTGCCGAAACTTGCGCTTGTTGGGTAAAAAAAGAATATGGAAGCCAACGAATTCCACATTTATTGATGCGTGCAGCAGTTGCCTATGCCTACAATATTGGCGTGCAAAGAGTTTGCGCTTTTGTAAACCAATATTGCCTAAGCGTAACCACACATGTGGGCTGCCGACACGTAACCGAAATGGGTGATAATGGCAAATATACCTATCCCAATGACCGATACATTACGTCGGTTGTATGTATAGATGCCGTAAACCTAACTACTGCCCCCGACGATATGAAAGCACAAATGCTTGATATGCGAACTTACTCAACGGTAAACATCAAAGAATACCGACAACGAACCGACACGACTCTACACCTTGAATACCGAGTGCCTAAAACGAAAGGATGGGAACGCCCAGCTTCCTAAATCAATAATTTCTTTTAAAAGCAATCAATAGACATAACAATGCCAGCATTTTCTATTTTCAGAAAAAGTGCTGGCATTTTTTTATTTTTGCAACTCACCAATACCTAAGGGACGGCAAAACATGGAACAAAAACTAAGTGTACAACAAGTATTA
>JAHDBT010000260.1 GCA_020630215.1 Bacteroidota bacterium | reverse complement strand
TACAGCCAGGTAGGCCTACATCTACACAGATAGTATAAACACCAGGAATTGATTCGCCAGATTGGATAGGCGCGCTGAATGTACCTGTTCCATTGCCATTATCGGTAACGCCATTAGAAGTACCTGCGCTTCCGCTGCCGTTGTTTACATTCCATACGACTACATCGCCTAGCATTAAGCCAGGAGGTAAATCGCCTGCTGCGGGTGGGTTTTCGAGTGTTAAGGATTCACTTGTAGGTACTCCCCCTACTGATTCGCAGATTTTTATTGGGATGTTGAAAGTTGGGTCGAAGGTTGGATTTACAATTGTAGCTGTAGTTGCAAAGTTGGCACAAGGGCTGCTAGAGCCTCCGCTAATGGTTACGTTTACAGAGGTTCCTGTAGTGGCTGCTAAATTTACAAAAGCTGGTATTACTTGCATATCGGGGCAAGTAGCTGCAAACTGAGCTATACATCCATCGTAGTTTACGCTTACGGTTTGAGCAGTTGGGTCTGGCCAAACTACAACAGGTACGGTTACATAAGGTCTACAGTCATCTGGAAAATCAGCAGGAAAATCGTTTGTTGCAGGATTACCATCTGGTCCATCTAGCATTGCATATACAAAGTAATAAACAGGATCGCAGGTAGTATTAGTAGGTAAAGCATAATTGTTAACAATAGCAGAGTTGGCACCATTTGTAGGATTTACTGCTCCATCTAATACGTCGTAGCCTACTGCTGCAGAATGACCTACCCCAGGATTGTAATTCGTATAAGGGTCGGTAACGGATGTAGCAGTTAGGTCAGTAGTAAATACCAAGGAAATATCGCCACCATTTAATAATGCAAAAAGTTCTTCTCCAAAAGTAGCTTCTAAATATGCGGTATTTCCAGTACAAACATCACTTGCACCCAAAGTTATATCATCTATGGATGGACAAGCAGAACCACAAGCACCTACGCTAATAAATTCATCAATGGTTTCTACACAAGTGGCACCGCCTGCATAAGTCCAAGTATATTGGAAACGGACTTGTACGATGCCTGCAATACCAGAAAATGCTAATGTTGGAGATAAAGCTCCTGCATTAGCACCTGTAGCAGTACCAGAAAGCGTTACTGCACCAGCAGGATCGCTTACTACACTTACTACCGCATTACTAGCAGTATAAGGACAACCTCCTGGCTGTGTATTAGAAGTAAGGAAAGGCGATAAGCTTAAATCATCGGCAGTAGTACAAGCGGCACTAGGAACGGCAAAAGTAATTTCGGGCTTTTGCGGAGCGGTACCTTCGATGGTTTTGTAACAGCCATCGTCCATACCTGTAAAGGTAACGGCATAATCTTGTCCTTCTTGTACACATATTTCGATTGCGGTACCACTATTAGCCATGCTACTGCTAGCATAAGCCCCGATAGTGGATATATTGAACATATCAGAATTTAAATCGTTGCTTGCATTATTGGTTACTGTAACATTACGACACATCGTATTTCCATCTCCACAAGTCCAGTTGGCTAGTGTTTCTGATAATTCACAAACAATTACACACACTTCGGTTCTATCGCTTGCTAATGTTTCGCAATTAAGATTGGTTAAACAAGTAGCAAATAAACAATTGGTGGAGGTTAAGCCTGCTGTATAACTCATATTAGGGTCACAAGGATCGATATCAAAAACAGCACCTGATGCGGAGGTTTGTGTACCATCACAATCGGGATATAAATTAACAGGTATTGCTAAGGAACCCAAAACATTATCAGGGAACCAACGCACTTGGTCGTTATCACAATTGGCAGAGAGTTCTTCTGTACCATCAGTAACTACGGCATTACATTTAATGGTTTCGCCACAAGAGCCTGTACCAGTAAAATCGTTGCCATTTGCTAGTACATGATTAGGAGCGGGTCCATCAGGCACACCTGCAATTTGGGAAGAACCACAAAGTTCTACATTCATTTGATCAATATTCGTTGGTGCACCAAAATCGTTGATCATCATGGTGAATTTTTGGCCAGCGATAACGTTGATGTTGCCACCATCACAAGCTGCTCCTGTACAACAATCGCCAAAGCCCATTTCAGTAGTACCAGCGTCATAATCACATTTTATCGGCACATCATTTCCGGGTCCTGCTGTACCTGAGCAACCTAGTTCGGAGGGGCTGCCATTAAATATTACAAAATCGTAGTCAGTACCAGGGATAGGGGTTATTGCTAGTCCGAGCGTACCATCCGTCAATGCTTCAAAGGTAATCCATAGTACATTATCTTCTCTAGAACCACCTGAAAAGCAACCTCCTGTCCAGGTATCATTCACAACACCTGTTTGTCCTGCTGGGGGGGAAGGTAGTATATCACCATTACAAACGGGTATTGCATCAAAGCAATCGCCTCCTGTTTGTGCCCAAGTACTGGTAGTACTCCAGACCACGCATAGCAAAGCTACAATGATTAGTTTGGTAAATTTTCTCATAATCTTTCAATTCGTTAATTAATTACAATATTTAGTTAATTTGTTTTTTAAGTTTTCGTAGCCGAGGCTTATTGCTTTTTGTAAGTCTTTGCAAGCCTTAGCGGTATCGTTTATACCTAAGAAACACTCGTAGCGCAATGCTAATAGGTATCCTTCTGCTTCTCCAATTTCTAAGCCTTTATTATAAGCATCAATTGCTTTTTGCCATTGATATTGTTGCTTGTAAGCCAAGCCGAGGTTAATGTAGTTTTTTACATTATGTGGATAGATACCTATTGCCTTTTCTAAATCCGCTATTGCTAAATCTAGTTTATTTAACTGAATTCTAACCGCCCCTCTATCTAGCAAAGTTTCGTAATGATTAGGGTCTTTTTTTAAAATGGTATTAAAATCAATTTCGGCATTTACATAATCTTGCTGATTATTTTGAGCGACCCCTCTATAGTACAATGCGACTATATTATTAGGGTCGAGTTGTAATACCTGATTGGCGTATTTCACCGATCTTAAATCCTGTTTTATTTGTGTACCTATAAAAGAGAGCTTTAATAATGCTTTGATATTATTAGGCTCTATTTCTAAAACATTTAAGAATTCTCTGACGGCTTTGTTTGCATCACCTTCATTGATTAAGTCCTCTCCTTTTTGCAAATAATCATCAATTTGCTTTTGGATGATTTTGCTTTTAAAAGCTTCTCGTTTTTCGGGTATTTCTTTTTTTGGCTCAGATTTGAGTTGACTTTCTGAACTATTACATTGCCAAAAACACCAACTAAACACCAGCAATATGATTATTCTTACTTTCATTGAATTAGGGTTTAGTGGTACTTGTTTTATTTGATAATACCTTACAAGAAAATAATTGACACGCTTCATTGTTATTGACGACGACTACTTGCGTTTTTTTATTAGCGGTATGAGTTACTAATTGCATTTTTTGTGCATCTAATGGTGTATAAAAACCACTATCATTCGTATCGATAGGCTTGAAAATGCCTTGCCCATCTCCTGCTAATAATAGGCCGTTTCCGGCATCATAACGGGGTGTTTCTACTTCTGTTTGATATAGGTTACCTGTTAACAGCACATCCAGATTTTGGTCATTGTTAAAATCAGCAACTAGTATATCATTGATGGGAAACCATTGTGCTTGCATGGGTAAAGTATGTTTATTGAATTGTTGATTGCCTTTATTTTCAAAATAGCTGCTCGCAAAGGTATGGGCGGGTAATTGAAGGCTCTCTTTAAGTTTCTCTTCCCCATAAATATTAGCCAAGTTTGCTTCTGCAAAAGCGTTGTAAGTGGTGAATTTTTCACTCAAAAATGGCATTTGTTCTGTAGAACATTCCTTGCCTCTAACTGGACATAAGTCACCATTTTTGTTGTATTTTGCTAACACGATATCTAGGCTGCCATTCTCATCAAAATCGTTGCAATACACCCAGAAAGGTTTTTCCTTACTTGCTTTGAATTTCGTATTTAAACCAATATTTCCTGCTACTAGGTCTATGTCGCCATCTTTATCAAAATCGGCGGCAGAGATGCTGCGCCACCAACCATTATTATTGGCTAAACCATAGGCTTCACTTTTATTGACAAACTCCTGTCCTCTATCTTTATTTATCATCAACAGGATGGGCATCCACTCTCCTACTACAATCAAATCTGTTTGATTATCATTGTTCACATCTGCCCAAGTTGCGTCTTTTATTAAGCCTGCTTCATACAATTCGGGAGCTTTGATGGCAGTTACATCTTTAAATTGTCCTTTGTTATTTTCTAACAAATACGATCTAGGCGCAAAAGGATATTTACCTGGTACAATTTGACCACCTACAAATAAATCTACATCGCCATCGTTGTCGTAATCGCAAGGTTTTACACAAGCAGTACTAGTTGTAATTTCTGGCAAAATATTTTTAGGCATTCTAAAACCATCTGCACCTAAATTTAGATACAAGCGGTCTAAATAACTTACCGATTTATTTTTGAACTCATTGCTACCACTGCATACATACAAATCCATATCTCCATCTGCATCTGCATCAAAAAAAGCAGCATCTGTATCTTCTAAAAAGGCGTGATTATCAAAGTCGGGATTGAGCATTTTGACATAATTACCCGATTTATTTTGCAGATAGATAACTCCTGCTTGCTCGGCAGCTCCTCCCAAATAAATATCATCCAAACCATCTTTGTTTATGTCTGCTACTGCTAATGCAGGTCCTGTTTGGGAAAACTTATGAGGTAGTAAAGTTTCACGTTCAAAATCGTTCACTTTTTTTTCTTGGTGCTGGAAGGCGGGGCTAAATAACTCGTTTGAATTTAGCTCCGTAAACAACTTTGAGCTAACATCATCTTTTGGGGAAGATACTTTGTTAAAATTAGCTTCTTTTTCTATTTTTAGTACTTGATTGGCTTTAATGTTGGCTACTATTTGTTTACTTCCATCTGGCCAAATAATCTGTAATTTTTCTACTTGCTCTTTATCACCCAAACCAAAATGTACAATCGACTCACTAGCAGATTGAAAACCTCTGCTTGTATAAACTTCTCTGATGAGTGTTTGTTTCCCTACTGTTGCGATTAACTTTGCTCCAATTGCTTGCCGATTTTTTGGATGGCTATTAACTGGCTGAATACGGAGGTAATTATTGATTTGTTTATCAGTTGTTAAATTTTTATGGATGTGGGAGGTATCGTTGATGTGGTTGGTAACTAAATCTAAATCGCCATCTAAATCTAAATCAGCATAAGCTAGGCCATTAGAAAACCCTTTGAAATTGAAGCCCCATTTTTCGGAAACTTTAGAAAAGGTAAAATCTCCGTTATTACGGAACATGTAATTGGCAATTTTAGTAGATTTTAACTTGCCATTAGATTTCATTTGATTGATGTCATTCATATCAAAATAGCCTTTTTCTTCTCCTAATGTTGCTTTAGCTATAGTAAAATCTCTTTCTTGCACATCAAATAAATAACCATTGGTAACAGCGATATCGTTGTAACCATCATTGTCAAAATCGGCGGCCAGGGTTGCCCAACTCCAATCAGTCTTATCAATACCTGCCAACTTACCTATTTCGCTAAAGGAGCCATTTCCATTGTTAATTTGTAAAGCATTAAACATATACTGATAATGTAAACCACTTTCTACCGTAGCATAAAAATCGTTAGGTCGCATTGAAGGCATTAAGGTTTTTGCCCTTTTGTCATCTTCTGCTAGCATATCAACTACAAAAACATCTAAGAAACCATCGTTATTTATATCTGCGATATCTGCCCCCATACCGTAATACACGCCATGCTTAAAATGTTGTTTAAAACTCTCTGTAAAAGTTCCATCTTGATTGTTGATGTAGTAAAAGTCATGTTCGGCAAAATCGTTGGCTACATATACATCTGGCCAATTATCATTGTTTAAATCGCCAATAGATAATCCTAAGCCAAACCCAAAGTTATGGATGCCTGCTTGTGCGCCTACTTCTGTAAAATTATTATTGCCCTGATTTTGGTACAATTTGTCGGAAAATTGTGGATTGTATTTTTTCCGAAGCTGAAAATATTCTACACCACCTATTCTGAAAATATTAGCATGATTTGCCAAATACATATCCAAATCACCATCTAAATCGTAATCAAAAAAAGCGGCTTGTACGCTATAGGCATCATCTGCTAATCCATAAGTTACCGCCATTTCTTTAAAAGTAGCATTGCCCTGATTGATGTAGAGTTTATTTTGTAGTACTGTTTTTTGTGTATGAGGACCTGATTTACACACGTAAATATCTAGTAATCCATCGGCATTTACATCTGCCATTGTTACGCCGCTCGACCAACCATTTTTATCGTTGATGCCTGCTTGTGCGGTAATATTATCGAACTGTAAATTGCCTTTATTGAGGTACAGTTGGTCTGCTACGTTATTTCCTGTAAAGTATATATCGGGTAAACCATCATTATTTACATCTCCAACGGCTACTCCACCGCCGTTGTAATAGTATTGGTATTTCCAAAAATTATGGTCTTCGGTTTCTACGAGGTGATTGTAAAAATTGATGTTGGTTTGTGAAGAAGCAAGTTGGAGGAATAAATTACTGGAGGTATTAGAATAAGCATCTTTATTTTTATATTTTTTAGCGTCATTTGTGCAAGCATACATGTGGAGTACTATCAGCAATAATGCCATGTGGTGTAATATTGACGTACTCATCCTATAATAATTGATTTAGCGAATTTGTGTGGTAAGCATCTTGTATAGTCTGTTTATTTTCAAAAAGTGATTTGGAAGTAGGTAAGTAATAATCCAAATTAAATAACTGCAAATAATTATACAGAAGACTTTAGCATTAAGCAGTAAAACATAATTTAGATTAGCGGATAAGTGTGTATACTCACAAATTAGGAAATTAAATTGGTTATTAAAAAAAAGAAAAGGCATTTTTTTAAAATTCAGACTAAACTATTACATTGTCATAATTGTGTGTTAGCTTAATAACCTTTTTGCCGTGCTAGTTTTAAATATTTTGCTGCATTTGTTTCCTCTCCTAATGCATGGTAGGCATCTATTATTTTAAGATAAGCAGGTTGAAAGTTATCGTTTATTTTCAAGAGTTTTTGTAATGCCTCAATAGCTTTTCCATAACTTTGTTCTCTTAAATAAATATCGCTCATTACATTGTAAAAGCCTTCGTATTTTGGTAATAGTTCGCTTCCTTCTTCTAGTAGCAATAAAGCATTTTCTGTTTGTCCATTATTAACGTACGACCATGCTAAGTAAAAATAATGCTCCGTACTTTTAGGAGCTTTTTGATGGGCTTTTAATAAATACTTAATGGCTTGGTCAAAGTCTTTTTCATAGTAGTAATACATGCCCATTAACTGATTGCTCTTCAATTCGTTAGGATATAAAGCAGTTACTCTTTGTAGGGCAGCAAATGCTTCCTCCTTTTTACTTAATCCTAGATAAGCCCTAATTAAGTGTATATACCCATAATAAGATTTATCGCTTATTTCGGTGCTTTTTTGGAGGTGGTAAAGCATAGGCTCTTTGAGCTGTTCCTGCTCTTCTTTAGAGGCATTTTTAAATTTTTTGTACAAACTAGAACCGTAGTAATAATGGGCTTTTGCACAGTTTTTTAAATGTGGCATATCAGCAGCAAAAAGCACCTCGTTGCTTTGCCAAACTTTATTGCGGTTAATGGTTAATAGGGCATAAACCCCTGCCATTATAAGCACTACTGTTAACAGGCTATTAGACTTTAAAGGAGCTTGTTTTTTGGTCTTTTCACTAATACTATTTATGGCGGTATTTACTCCAAATAGTCCTGCAAGCAATAGCAGAATGGCTAAACAAGCAGCAATAGAAGGCGTAAAGTAAAATCTATCGGCCATCGTATCGGGCATGTAAACAACTAATTGGCTGCACAATAATATGCTCACTAAATAAAAGAGTGCGGTATAAGATCCTAGGCGATGTAAGCCTGTTTTTGTAAGCCCCCACAATACATAAAATACTAGCAAAAGGTGTAGGATTAGCGATAGTATAACCTGCCAATCTCCAAAATTGGTGAGTGGTATTTGGCTGTATCCATAAAAATAAACCAAGGGATAAGGTAGCAGAAAGTTTTTAGCATATTGCCCTAAAACCTTAAAAGACAAAGCCATTCTTTTAGGATAAGTGTAGACGTGAAAAAAGCTGTTGTTTAGCTCAAAACTTTCGATAAACTCTCCTTGTTCTCCTACCTTTTCTACTGCTATTTTACTAGGAGTGGTGGCTGTAAAATTGCCTAAAAAATGCGCCATTATTCCTCCTAACACCATAACTATTACCAATGCCGCCACAAATGATCCTGCTTTTTTCTTATCCAATAAACTTATACTATTTTTTCTACTTGCTAATAGTTGTTGGCGATTTACCCAAGCATATAACAGCACTAATCCTAGCACATTCAAACACAACAAAGCTACTGCCATACCCGTGCTTACAATATCCGAAATTAGCATGGCTCGCAAACTCATCATTAAACTTAATGGTAAAGCAAGGTTTAGTATTTTTGATAGGGAGGCTTGGTAAAAAATTAGCAAAGCAGCAGGCACTAAAAAGGCAAAAATAATAAGGTGTTCTTTAGCTAAAATAGCGAGCATAAAAGTACCTAAAACCGCCCCATAAGCCAAAAAGCTATTGTTTTTTACATACCGAAAAGCAGCTAAAAAAGCAAGACAGCCAAATAGCAAAGCCAATATTTCATCTCGACTTTTAATGTTTGCTACCACTTCTACATGGATGGGATGCACCACAAATAATAAAGTTGCTAAAAAAGGAATCCATTTAGGATATTGCCAAGCTAGTTTTTGTAGGGTAAAATACAACAACATACATAGCAAGGCAAAGTACAATACGCTCATTAAATGCCCATAAAAAGGATTTTTGCCAAACAAGGCTATATCTAAAGCAAAAGCACTAAGTGTAATTGGACGATAACCATATTGGTCTTCTACTCTTTGCGTAGCATTAGATTGGTAGCTAAAAATAGCTGGAATACCTGCTAATCCTTTTTGTACATTTTGATTGTAGGTAATTACAATATCATCATCCCACACATAGCCATGCTTTAGGGTATTGGCATATATTACAAATGCCAAAAGCCCTATTATAAGCATTAATAAAAAATTTGATTGCTGATGAAGAAGAAGGAGTAAATTTTTCAAAAAAAACATTTTAAAAATGAATCGAATATCTATTTCACCTTCGATCCTTGTTTTACGCTAAAAAACTAGCTACTTTATACTTATTCAGTAATTATTTCATTAAAATAAACATTTTCTTTTCAAAGTATGGTTATTCTTACAAGCTTTTTTTACAATTTTGCAGAAAGCCATGTCATTAGTTTACTAATTGAACCGTTCCTATGGTCTCGATTGTTTAAGATTTTGTGAATTAATAAGTAACTCGTCACTATTCACCATTCAAGTTATGGCTGTTGAATATCGAATATCGAATATCGAACAAGGAATATCGAATAATGAAGTTTAGGAATAGCTTAAATTAGAAGTAAAAATAATCATTGACAAAATTTTCCTACAGAAAATTAAACCGTCAGCAGGAAAACTTCATCATTCGGTGTTCGATATTCATTATTCGATATTCAAATAATGCTATGCTAAGTAGTAACGATTTGTTATATTTTTTTTCGGCAAAAACGAAGACATTTAAGAATGATACCCTTTACACTTTAGTAAAGTTCATCAAGCTGTTTTTGCAAGTATTTAAAAACAGATAAACGAGTGCTCCACCAAGAAATAAATATGCCAATACCAATAATGCTGAAACAAAGCACCGTAAATTTAAAGGGGCTGTGCAACAAGCTTAGTTCTGGA
>JAHDBT010000765.1 GCA_020630215.1 Bacteroidota bacterium | reverse complement strand
CTGCAATTTCGGTATTTTTATTGAGATAGAAAAGCTAAATTTGCAAGATGTTTCCTTTTAATAAATATGCGTGTTAAAATAACAGATATGAAATATTGCAGTAATTGTAGCAAAAGTATTCAACTAAAAAAGATAAAAGATGATTCAATTCCTCGCTATGTGTGTGATAGTTGCGGAGTCGTGCATTATCAAAATCCTAATATTGTATCGGGTTGTATTGTATATCACGAAAACAAAGTGCTGCTTTGCCGCAGAGCTATTGAGCCTAGGAGAGGATATTGGAATTTGCCAGCAGGGTATCTCGAAAACGGAGAATCGGTAGAGGAGGGGGCGATACGAGAAGTATGGGAAGAAGCGGAGGCAAAAGTAGATATTAAATATTTACATTGTTTATATGATTTAACGCATGTAAATCAAGTCTATTTGTTATTTGTAGCCGCCTTAAAAAACAAGCAATTTTCTTGCGGCGTAGAAAGCCTAGAAGTTGGACTTTTTGCGGAGGAGGATATTCCTTGGAAAGAGATTGCTTTTGGCTCTACGACCTTTGCCCTGAAACGTTATTTTAGCGATCAGAAAACAGCCTTTACTAATGTGCATATTGGCGGTTTCCCAGCAGAAGAGTAATAACGGCTAAAGTACGTTCTACTTTCTACAAAAATACCTTCTACTAAAAAAACTATTCCACCACCACACTCCATGCTCGCACATACCAATTACTAATCAACCCATTTTTTACATACGGATCGTTTTCGGCAAATTGTTTAGCTGCTTGTTCGGTTTTAAAAATAAGCAATGCCCCATCGGCAGGCGATGCAAATGCTCCTGCCATTATCAACACTTCCTTTTCTTTGGCTTCTGTTAGTAGCGATAAATGTTCGGCTCTATAAGCTTGGCGTTTTTCGATATAGGATTCGATGGTTTGGTAAAAGAGGAGGTAGTAGGTATTTATTGGTACATTGGTATTTTTGCTCTTAGTGGGTTTGTTTGCTTGTAAAATAGCCGTTCCACTTTTCGCTCCTTGTTGTATTAGCCAATCTGCCAGAATAGGCGCATCATTTTCAATTACATAATCTAGTACCGATTTATTTTTAAGGTTGAGGGCATTAATATTTGCACCTTGCGCTAGTAAATAAGCTAGGAAACTGGTTTCAGTTTGTTTTTTTTGGATGGGCGTTTTGGCATACATAAAAATAGTAGTGCCTTTAGCATTTGTTGCATTTACATCCGCACCATTAGCAATTAAATATTTGGCGACTGCTATATTCTCATTAAAACAAGCCATCACCAATCCCGTCCATCCTTCTGCCGATTTATGGTCGATAGCATGGGGTGTTGCTGCTATAAATTGTACCACCGTTTCTAAATCGCCTTTAACGCAAGCATCGAAGAATTGGGGGAGATTGGGAGAATTGTTCATGATGAAATGTTGTAATTAAATGACATAGTACAAGGGCTAAACAAAAAATAAGCTACCCATCTGACGAGGAATAGTAAAAAACAGACGCAAAAATAAAAAAACCTCCTAACAAAGTATTTGTTAGGAGGTTTTTTTATGCAATACCCCGAAGGGTGAATAG
>JAHDBT010000259.1 GCA_020630215.1 Bacteroidota bacterium | reverse complement strand
AAGTGCAAAAGATCAAGTAGAAATGACGGATTTATTTTTTATGCGTTACTTAGTGTCTATAAAAAAGTAAAGGGTAGTAATCGTAGAGAAAATTCATGAATTTTCTCTACCCAACCCAACAAAAAAACTTAGTGTCCTTGGTGCCTTCGTGTCGAAATAAAACAAAAGCGAAGCTCCTAAAAATTGCTTACCAAATAAAAGATATGGTACTGGCTACGCTAGGTTAGGAATGAGAAAAAATAAACTCCACCACTTTGATGATTCTTTTTACATTTAATTTGAGCTATTCCCTCACTTCATCATTCGATATTCCTTGTTCGATATTCGATATTCAAAAAAAAGATTTTAAAGGGAAACTGAATAATACCGTTTTCCAAAAAAGTCGCTAATCAAACTGATCGTCATAATCGTAATCGCCTTGTGGTTGTTGGGTAGGTTGTTGTGTACCAGGGGCAGTAGGTGGATAAAACATGCCAGGTTGCCCTGGTACAGGTTTAAGGGCAGTTCCTGTTCCTTGAGTTTGTCCGTTTTGAATCCCGAAGTCCTCATACTTAGTACAATCAAGTTCAATATTCATATTGCCTGGTCTTTTAAAACGGTCGTTTTCGGTAACACCAAGTTCGCCATTTTTGTATACTTTTTTGAAAAATTTTGCCCATATTGGCAGTGCCATTCTAGAGCCACTTCCGAGCGATAAATCACGGAAACGAATGGCTTTTTCATCGCCGCCAACCCATCCACCGGCAATTAAGTTGGGAGTCATACCAATAAACCAACCATCAGAGTGTTCGTTGGTGGTACCTGT
Organism: Bacteroidota bacterium; assembly: GCA_020630215.1. Lineage (GTDB taxonomy): Bacteria > Bacteroidota > Bacteroidia > Chitinophagales > UBA2359 > JAHDBT01. The sequence goes on along the minus strand of JAHDBT010000259.1, from coordinate 9,086 downwards.
TTTGCCTGCAATTTCTGATTGCAGTCCAAAACGAGTTCTTAGGCTAATAGCGGTTCCCATATCGGCAACGCCTTTTAGCAAGTGTATCATTGCGTAGGCTGTTTTATCGTCTATTACTTCTTTTTGTAGGGGGATAAAACTTTGTAGGGTATTGCCATTTTTGTCTTCAATTCGGGTAATGGCTAGTGGTTTGGTGTAAAAACCTTTATTGGCAAAAGTACTGTAAGCACCTACCATTTCGTACACGGAAATATCGGGCGTACCTAAACATATAGATGGATAAGCGTCAATATGACTTTCAATGCCCATTTTTTTAACCAATGCTACTACAGGTTCTGCGGTTATTTCCTGCATAATTCGTGCAGTAATACGGTTAATAGAAGAAGCCAAACCTCTACGTAGAGTTACCATTTTACCTTCCCAAGTACTACCGCCTGCATTTTCGGGAGTCCAGCCATCAAAGTCATCAAAAGTAACGGCTACATTAGGCAATTTGTGGCAAGGCGACCAACCGTTCTGCACGGCCAAGGTATAAACAAACGGTTTAAAAGTAGAACCAACTTGTCGTTTAGAGCTTGGTTTTACATTATCGTATTTAAAGTGGGTATGGTTAATATCGCCTACCCAAGCTTTAATATGCCCGTTGGTAGGGTCCATAGCCATAAAGCCTGTATGCAAAATGTATTTGGTGTATTTTAACGAATCAAGTGGAGAAATAAGGGTGTCAATATCTCCATCCCAAGAAAACAACTGTGTTTGTATTGGTTTTTCAAATACCTCTTTCATAAATGCTTCATCTCGTCCTGCACGTTTCATGCCTCCATACCTGCCAGAACGTTTTACGGCATTATAAATCAATTTATTAGTGCCGTACCACGGGTGGCTTTTCTTTAAGTTGGCTTTTACATTATAATCGCCATTTTTCCACGGTTTTTTACCTTTCCAATGTTTAAAAAAGGCTTCTTGTTGTCCTTTCATATGTTCGGCAACGGCACTTTCGGCATAGCGTTGCATGGTTGGGTCTATGGTGGTATAAATCTTTAATCCGTCTTTAAAAATATTGTATTGTTCGCCATTGAGTTTGGCGTTATTTTTTGCCCATTTTTTCATTTCGGCTTTTACATACTCTCTAAAGTGCGTAGCTAAACCTTCGTTGTGGGTTTGGCGGTTAAAGTCGAGTTCGAGGGGGAGGGCTTGTAGCGAATCTTTTTCGGCTACGGTAATTTTATTGTATTTCGCCATTTGTGCAAATACTACATTACGGCGTTCTTTCGATTGTTCTGGATTTCTTTTAGGATTGTACTTGGTACTTGCTTTTAACATCCCTACTAAAACAGCCGCTTCTTGCACTTTTAGCGAATCGGCTTGGGTATTAAAATATACATTAGAGGCGGCTTTTATGCCGTGTGTATTATGGCTAAAAGGCACGGTGTTGAGGTACATGGTTAAAATTTCCTCTTTGGTATAACTTTTTTCTAGGCGTACTGCAATTACCCATTCTTTTAGTTTTTGCTTAATCCGTTCGGTAATCTTGCCCGAAGCAGCATGAAACAGGTTTTTCGCTAACTGCTGAGAGATGGTACTACCACCGCCAGCATTGTCCCCAACGGCCATATTGGTAACCGCCCGTACAATTCCTCTAAAGTCAATTCCCGAATGTTCGTAATAGCGCACATCCTCTGTTGCTACCAAAGCATCTATCATTTGGGTCGGAATTTCATGGTAAGCGGCATTAGTACGGTCTTTAATATAAAACTTACCAAGCATGGTGCCATCAATGGCATATACCTCCGATGCTAAAGAGCTTTCGGGGCTTTCTAGCTGTTCAAAAGTAGGGAGTTCTCCTAGCCATCCTTTAGAAATACCATAAAATATTAGGGCAAGCGAACCTATGCCAATAATATACAAAAACCACATCAATCCGATGTGTTTTTTATAAGATGGTTTATCTTTTTTCTTATTCGGCTGTGTTGGCCGTGGAGGAGGTATAGGTGTTTGCTGAGTTGTACTCATATCTTTTTTTTGTTCAAAATCAACGGAGGTAAGCGCAACAATAGGAAGCTGGAAGAAAAAAAATCCATGCTACATCTGCTTTGCCTACAACTTTATTAAACCAAATTTTTGGGCTGCTTGTTCCTTAAAAATAAAGAAAAAATGGGCGTTTTTTTTTAAAGGGCATAAAATACACAAGCTTTCTCTATTTTCATAAAAAAATAGGAGAAAGCTTGTGTTATGGGAAGGAATGATTGTTTGAATTTGGTAGCGACGCAAAATTTTGCGTCGCTACCAAATTCAAACACAACTTATTTGTAATTTGCTAAAAAGAACTCATAGTAGGCTGCCGAGTCTTTGGCTTTAAAGTATTGGGTAAAGTTAGATTTAGAGATGGTAAAGTATTTTACCGTTGTACCCAATCCTTTAAATATTTCGGATTCGTTTTGCTGTAGGGTTTTGTAGTATACTTGTGCTTTAGCGGCATTGTTAAACTGCTTTACCAAAACAATTTGGTTTTTGGGGTCGAGCAACATTTGGTTAACTTTAAGTTTAGCTACTGCAAAATTACTGGTATTAAAATCGGATAAACTGTTGGTTAAGGTACTGATATTAGCCGTATACGAATCGAAGGCAACTACTAGGTAATGGCGCGTGTTGGGTTTGTAGGAGTATTTACCTACTTTGCCTGTTGTTTTTTTACCGCCTTTTGTATCTATATAAGATAAAATTTCTTCGGCTTTATCCTTCACCTCATCTTCTGGATATTTTCTGATTACGTCTTTTAAAGCTTTAATATAAGCCTTTTTTTCTTCGGTAGCTCCTACAACCATTGCTGCTAGTAAATCGAATTTTGGCTGTAGGGAATTTTCTTCAAATAAGGTATTTACTTCTGTTCCTCTACGAGTTACCTCGCTGTAATTTTCGGCTTTAAAAAAGGCATAGGTTTTATCGTAGTATACTTCTAGCTCTTTTTCTTGCGCCATTAATTCTGCTAAGAAACCATCATCCTGTAAGAGTTTAGCGTATTTGCTTTTGGGGTAATCGTTAATAATGGTGCTTTTGTACTTTTTAGCATCGGCAACTTTTTTATCGTTAATGGCCATTAAGTACAAGTTGTAATAGGTAGCAGCGCTGTGTTTATTGTCGGGAAAACGGTCTTGCAAAGTGCCAAAGGCTTTTCTTGATTTATCGTTTTTTTCTAGGCGCACATGGTAAATACGGCCAATGTTATACAAGGCATCTATCACGGCATCATCGGAGGCGGTTTTTTGTGCTTTGGTAAGGGGTAATTCTGCTAAAATGTCGTCTTTGCTTAACAGTCCTCTAGCGGCACGGTCTACCAGTAAATCACGGCTTACGGTTGTTGTATCGGTCGTAAAGGTTAGGTCGCTGCCTGTTGTTTTGCTGCTGATGCGCCAGTTATCGTTTAAGCTTCTGCTGCCCCAACGAATGGCAAACTCGGTTTCGCCATTGGCTTTGGCAACATCATTGTAAAAATACCAAGTGCCACCAGTATTACTTGACGATTTGTCGGCGTTGCTATTATCTTCCAAAAATTCTTGTGCTGCTTTGTCTTGTGCTTCTTTTTCTAACTGTGCAATTAGTTCTTCAATAAAAACGGTGCGTTTACCTTCTGGCATATCTGCAATACGGCGTAGGCTATCTTTGCGTTCTACTGTTTTTAAGTGCATCGCTAAATCTCGTAAACTGTTAGCACGTTCAGCAACTTCGTCGTATTTTTTATGTGTTTTAGGCAGTACCGTCATGGTGCTATCGTAGTAGGCACTTGCTTGTAGGTAGCGTTCTTTTTCGTAGTTAATTTCTGCTAGGCGCAAGTACGATTTTGCTTTTTGGTCGGGATTAGCGGTACTGTTTTTAGCCGATTGTGCTAAGTACTCGTTGGCTAATTCTTCGTTGCCACTTTCCATTGCAATTTCTGCCATTGCAAAATAAATCTGGTCTTGGTATTCTTCGTTTTTACCATCTTTTAGCATTCGCTTTAAGTAGGCAATGGCACGGTCGCCGCTAAACTCGCCACTTTGCATTTTGGTTTTTGCAATGTTTAGGCGAGCGTTAAATTCCATATCGTATTCGGGCTTGCTTTTAAGTACTTTTTTATACGATTTTACTGCTTCGGCATAATTACCGCTGCGTTGTTCTAGCTGTGCTAAAATAAAGTGCAAGCGGGCTTTGTCTTTCTTTTTGCGGGTATTATCAATAGCCGTTTGAAGGGCGTTTTTTGCTTTGCCCCAATTTTCTTTGCGTAGGTGATAATGCGCTTCTAGGGCGTTTAGGTCGCCGCTTATTCGTTTAGGAAAATTTTTATCGTTTTGTAAACCTTGAATAATTCCTTCTGCGGAAGAAAAGTTGTCTTCATCAATAAAAGTACGTCCTAGCCACATTAAGGCATCGTAGCTAACAGGTTTATGTGCTAAAAATCCTAGTGGGCCATTGGTTTTATAAGATTTCTCTTTTCCACTTCCCGACTTTACAATTCCCTCGCTATAATCCTCGTCCACATCTTCGGCTGCTTCTGCTTCCGCTTCTTCTTCCGCTTTTTTAGCGGCTTCCATTTCTGCTATTGCTTCCGCTTCTTCTTCGGCAATTCTTTTAGCTTCCTTTTCGGCTTCTTTTTTGTTTTTTTCTTTAGTGGCTTTCTTCTTTGCCTTATCATCACCGCTAGAACTGCTACTAGCACTTGATTTGATGGGTGCTTTGCCTTTTTTACGGCGTTTTTTATTTTTTTCCTTTTCCTTTTGTCGTTTCTTTTTGGCTTTTTCTTTTAGTTTGCGCTCTTTTGCTTTCGCTTTTTCGCGGGCTTTCTTTTCCTTTGCTTTGGCTTTTTTACTTTTTTCTCGTTCTTTTTGCTTTTTATTTTTCTCCTTGTCTCGTTCCTTTTTCGCTTTTTCTCTATCTGCTTTTTCTTTGGCTATCTCTTTTTCTCGGTCTTTTTTGGCATCTTCCTTGGCCTTTTTATCTTTGGCTTGTTCTTTTTCTCTAAGTTGCTTTTGCTTATCCCTAGAACGGCGGTCGTAGCTTTTGCGAACATTGTTTTTAAACGAGGAAGAAATATAGGTAAATGCTTTAGCAGCCGATTCGTTATCGCCTTGTAAATAATAAGCTTTTCCTAGTAGCAAATAGCAATCATCTACCCATTTACTATTCGGTTTTATTTGAATAGCAATAGATGTTTTTTTGATGATGGCATCTAAATTACCGCTAATAGCAGTACCATCGCCACTTTTGTACTCGTAAATGTTGAGTAGTTCTTCGTAGTCGTCTTTATTACCATCTGATAGTTGTTTAATGCCATCTTGATAGTTCATTTTGGCATTAAAGTAACGGTTGTAACGAGAGGTTAAATCTTGGTAAGCATTAGCAGCCGCAGAAGATTTTTGACTTGTTTTCTTCTTCTTTTTGGTTTTTTGCGCCATAGCGTCAATATCGCCTAGCATAAAAACCAAGGTTAGTAAGAACAGAATATGCAGTAATTTATTCAAAGCGCAAACAGTTTATAGTTAGATTTCTTAAAAATAGATGAGGTACACTAGTAATTTAGACTAGCCTTCTGTCATCCTTTTTTAACTTAATAATGCACAAAAATATTTTAATTTTTTGAAAAAAATGTATGTTAGCCAAGCTTTTCTTATTTCTAGTCTTTAATTAGGCTTGTAAAAGCAAAGATTTTGCCATAAAATGACTTTCGGTAGGGCTGGGTTTAGTAAGTTGTTATATTATGAAAAGTACAAAGGCAATAGGCGAGTAGGAATGGTATTGCCGAAAATGAAAAGCAATAACTTGAATAGAACCTAAAAAAAGGGTATTTTGGCCGAATTGAGTTAGAAATAATCATTAAGCATCACTGTACTATGAGTACTACTAAGCAACAAAACACCCTACAACGATTAAGGAGTAAGTTTAGATTGGTTATCTTAAATGATGACACCCTAGAAGAAAAATTTTCTTTCCGATTGTCGGAATTAAATATATACATTTTTTTAAGTACCATTTTTGTGGTGCTCGTATTTTTAATTGTTTCTTTAATTGTGTTTACCCCTTTAAAAGAATACATACCAGGGTATGGCGATACAAGTATGCGTAGAAACATGTTTGTACTAGCCGAAAGTACCGACTCTATAGAGCAGATTGTTAGGAAACGAGAGGCTTATCTTAACAATATAAAAAGTATTTTGCAAGGAGAGATAGATACGACTATTGCCGCAACCGAAGGAGGCGAAACAGCAGCAGGCATAGTAGATGTAGGGCAAAAAGACATTGATTTAGAAGAAATTTCGGAAAAAGAATTGGCTTTGCGCCAAGAGGTAGAACAAGAAGGTAATTACGACTTGTTTGGAGGCATTGAGGAAGAATCGTTTTTTTCTGGTAAAATGAATATGTATTTTTTTGCACCTATAAAAGGTTACGTTAGCGATGGTTTTGATGCAGAAAAAGAACACTTTGGTGTTGATATTGTTGCCCCAGAAAATGAACCTGTAAAATCAATAGCCGATGGCATGGTTATTTTATCGAGTTGGACAATGGAAACAGGACATGTAATAGGCGTACAACATGCCAACGACTTGGTTTCTTTTTATAAACACAATTCGGTTTTGTTAAAAAAAGTCGGTAACTTTGTTAAAGCAGGTGACGTAATTGCGGTTATTGGAAACAGTGGGGAAGAAAGTACTGGCCCACATCTTCACCTTGAATTATGGCACAATCAAACACCTGTTAATCCACTCGATTATATTATTGTAAATTAGGATTAGTAGAGGGTATATAGTACTTGGTATTTAGTACGTAAACCGTTTCGCTTCGCTACACGGTACACGGTGTTATGCAATACTGTTAGAAAGCATTCACTACTTTTAATAAGCAATTTTAAAATAATGGGCGTTTTACTTTTAAACAAAGTAAGCCCCTCATTAACAATAGCTATTATTTTCACCAACCTCCTTAAATAAACTATTACTATGTTTGGTAACAAGAAAAAAACAACCGAAAAAGCTCCTGTAAGAGAAGTATTAAATAGCCGTAACCAAGTAGGGCAGGGGACTAAAATTGAGGGTGAGATTATTTGTGAGGGAGATATTAGAATTGATGGTACTTTAGATGGGCAATTAACCTCTAAAGCTAAAGTTGTTATTGGACCTACGGGTACTGTTTATGGCGATATTATTTGCGAACATGCGGATGTGTCGGGTAAAATTGAAGGGACGATACGGGTAAAAGAAGTGTTGTACTTACAAACTTCGGCAACCATACAAGGAAATATAAAAACCCAGAAACTAGTGGTAGATGCAGGTGCAGTGCTTAATGGCAGTTGCAGCATGAAAATGGATGGGGAGTTTTCGTTTGAACAACAAGGCAATACCAACCAAAAACCAAGCTCGGCTGGGCAAGGACGTAGTGCTGGGTAATTAACCAACTACAAACTGAGCAAACAATGGAGGACGCAAATCCAAAAAATCAATCATCTCAAAAAAAAGAAGGGAAAGAAATGAGCGGATATGTAAAATATTCGAGCATTGCTTTCCAAATGATTGCGACCATGTTGCTAGGTACTTTTGCTGGTATTAAACTAGATGAGTTGCTAGGTACTAGTCCTTTGCTAACGGTTGTTTTGGTCATGTTATCGGTAGCAATTGCGATGATAATGGTGATACGAAAATTGTAGTTTTTTTGGGTAGTAGGTAGTTCGTATCTGGTATTTAGACACTTGTAATTTGCTGCGCCATTTTACAAGTACCAACTGAAATTTTATCCTCAAACATTATCGCTTTTATTTTAATTTTTACCATCCCAAAGACATAGTGTACGCAAAGAAACACACGTTTTGTTGTTTGGCTTGGTAGAGAAAATTCATGAATTTTCTCTACGAGGTTAATGATTGCGATACTTTATTTTACTACCACATACCTAACTGAACTACTATTACAATTATGCCAACCAATCAAATTTACCTTCGTACTTTACTGTTTTCTTTAATGATAGGTGCTATTGCTGGCGCACTACATTATTTTAATTTACTAGGCATGTATCCTAGTTTTACTTGGACTTGCTTTGTGTTTTTTACCTTACTTTCTTTTTTGGTGATTGGTTTAGCAGGCATGTCGGGCAGCACTAGTTCGGGGCAAAAAGCTCTGCAAACGGTTTTGTTAGCCATGATGCTTAAATTTGTTTTTAGCCTAATGATGATTGTTAGTTATGTGCTAGTAGTACGCCCTGTAGATGCTAGTTTTATATTGCCTTTCTTTTTTATGTACACCTATTATACCGTTATAGAAACCTACTATTTATTAAAAATGCCCGTGCCAGTTACCAAGCCCCAAAACGAAACTGCCACAACAGCTAACAATACCACAACTACCAATTCTTCTGCTAGTTAATTCCATTTAAATATGTCTGAAAAAGAGAACGCACTGGTACAAATGTTTACCGAAAAACTGCCCAAGCACATTCCGCAAAAGGCAGTACCAACTATTGCTCATTGGTTGGTAAAACACGAGGTTGCCCTAACCATTGCAGCAGAACGCAGCACCAAACTGGGCGATTACCGTTCTCCTAGAAAGGGGCATGGGCATCGCATTTCTGTTAATCACAATTTAAATTCCTATGCCTTTTTAAATACTTTAGTCCACGAAATGGCGCATTTGGTTACCTGGGAACAGCATAAGCATCGAGTAAAATCGCATGGCATAGAATGGAAGCTCAATTACAAAGCTTTGATGAATGATTATTTGGGTAAAGCCATTTTTCCTGATGATTTAGAAAAGGCGATAAACCAATATATGCGTAATCCTGCCGCTAGTAGCTGCTCCGACCCCAACTTAGTACGTGCTTTTAGAAAATACGATGCGCCATCAGGCAATGAAATGTCAGAAAAAAAGCTGCTCGAAGATATTCCATTTAACAGCAAATTTGTTTATGAAGGACGCTTATTTGTAAAAATAGACCAAGCGAAAAAACGGATTATTTGTCGAGAACTGCATACGGCTGCTAGTTATCGTTTTAATCCTGTAACCGAAATATGGATTTTTAATATCCCTTTTTTAGAACAAGTAGCGAAAGAAAATGAACAAAAGGGTTTG
>JAHDBT010000258.1 GCA_020630215.1 Bacteroidota bacterium | reverse complement strand
TATCCTTCTACACCAAAAAGAATTAATAAAGACCTAAACGAGTCGATTGCAAAGGTAAATACGCCTGTAACACCTGCTCCAAAGCAAGAAGGTGTAAACAGAAACCTAAAATCAATAAACACACTACCAAATATCCCTATTAATAACTTTAAGTTAATAGAAGAACAAGAAGTGTTAGCTATGCAAGAGCTGCAACATAAGAAGCCTATAGGAATAGATTTTTTAGACAATCCTTGGGATATTACTCCACAAGAGGTTGGCGAAATTGCTCAAAACTTAGCGATTAAAGGGCTACAAAAACGAGTGGAGCAAGGACGAGAAAATCAGGCACAGCCCAAGGAAGTAGGGGCAGATGATGCAGGAAATTTATTAGCCAGTTTATCGGATGCATTTATTCCAGAGGTGATTAATGAGCAAATCAATCCTGACGCTACCGAACTAAAACTGAAGATTAAGCTCAAGCCTAAATGGTACAAATTCATTAAATCAATTTTTCAAAAAAAATAAAATCAGTCAGTTATGAAATATTTAACACTCCTAATCACCCTAGTTATTTGCCTAGTCAGCAATAACACGATTACCGCACAACCCAACAACGATAAAGAAGAAACCGAAGAAAATGTAACCATTGATACCGATGACGAAGAGACGACTATCAAAGTACCTGGGGTAGAAATTACCATAACCGAGGATGAAGACAATGATAATGCAAAAATCAGAATTAAAACGGATGGCAAAACCAAAGAGTATGAATTTGGTGGAAATGGCAACGATGATGATGATTATGGTGTTAAGAAGGGGAATGACAATGATGACAACGATTATGGTTTTCATGACGACAATGATGACAACAATGATGATGATAAACCAAAAAAATTACAGCGTGTAAAAACTCGTTGGTTTATGTACGACCTAGGTATTAACATGTTGGTACAGGACCCAAATGGCTTTAACTTAGAAGGCGAATCAAGCCTCCTAGAACAAAACTATGGACGCTCGTTTAACCATACCTTACACATTTTCCGTCAGCGCATTGGCTTTGCTAAAAACCACATTAACTTGCAGTACGGTTTAAACATTGATTGGAGCAACTACGGTTTTGAAAAAAACATTCAGCTAGAACCTAATACCGAACCTTTGGAAGTAATACAGGTAGACCCAGCAGTAAACAATTTCGACAAAAACAAATTGCGCTCTATCTATATGAATGTGCCTGCCATGTTAGTATTAGAAACCAATCCTCGTAAAAAAGGAAAATCGTTTAGAGTTGGAGCAGGTGCTTATGGCGGCTTATTACTAGGCGGTAAAACCAGAAGAAAAGAAAGCAGCGGCAATGTGATAAAAAAGAAAGACGATTACAACCTCAATCAATTTCAGTATGGCTTAACAGGGCAGGTAGGTATAGGACCCATTAACTTTTTTGCCAACTACTCGCTTACCCCATTATTTGCCGACGGTTTAGGCAGCGATTTATACCCCTTAACTGTAGGTATGCAATTAGTAGGATTCTAAAACACGCACACACACTTAACTCAATGATTGTATACTGCTAATCAAACCAACTCAACCAGTATAGTATTCTCCTTTTTCAAACACTCAATTTCACCTCTATAAACTAACAAGCGTTTCACTGCTAATAATAGTAGTTGAAACGCTTTTTTTAGGCCCATTTTTATTATCTGCTTATTTTACCGTAAATGCATCGTATCTTTATCGGCTTAGAAAAAAGTAAAATGCGCGAGCTAAAAATCAGTTAATAAAAACTATGAATCACTCCGACGAATTAGGAACCAAACCCATTGCACAACTTATTAGAGAACAAGCAACACCAGCAGCTATAGGCATTTTGGTGCTATCTATTTACGGTATTGTAGATACCATTTTTGTAGGGCGATGGATAGGTTCATTAGCTATTGGAGCCATAACCGTAGTGCTACCAATTACCTTTTTGATTGCTTCTATAGGCATGGCAATTGGCGTAGGAGGTGCTTCCATTATTTCGAGGGCATTAGGAGCCGATGAGGAAGATAAAGCCATGTTGGCCTTTGGAAACCAGGTAAGTATGACCTTGGCCTTAGCATTGTTATTTGTGTTTATCGGTTCTTTTTTTCAGAACGAAGTGTTGCGTTTATTTGGCGCACAAGGAGATATATTGCCTTATGCCCAAGCTTATTTTCAGGTAATACTGTATGGCATTCCTTTTTTAGCTTTTGCCATGATGAGCAACAATGTAATACGAGCAGAAGGCGCACCTAAAATAGCGATGATGATAATGGTAGTGCCGGCAGTAGTAAATGTAGTGCTCGACCCCATTTTAATTGTAGGTCTAGGATGGGGCATGAAAGGCGCAGCATGGGCAACAACGCTTTCTTATATAGCAAGTGCAAGTTTTGGCATGTGGTACTTTTTTAGAGGTGATTCTGAATTACGCATTTTGCTTAAAAACATGGTTTTGCGTTGGACGATTGTAAAAGAGATTTTTTTGATAGGCGGCGTAACCTTTGCTCGTCAGGGCAGCATTAGCCTACTAGCCATTGTACTCAACAATTCCTTGTTTGCTTATGGGGGCGAATTAAGCGTTTCGGTATATGGCATTATTAACCGAGTGATGATGTTTGCCAACTTTCCTGTACTAGGCATTACCCAAGGATTTTTACCGATTGCTGGCTACAACTTTGGAGCAAAAAAATGGGGGCGAGTAAAAGAGGTCATTTATAAATCGGTAGGGTACGGTACGGTTTTAGCACTAGGCATTTTTACCATTATTATGTTTGGAGCCAAACCCATTGCCAGCGTTTTTACCACCGACGAAAACCTAATTGCTCAAACTGGTCCTGCGCTCATAACCGTATTTTTTGCCACCCCATTACTAGCCATACAACTACTAGGAGCAGCGTATTACCAAGCCATTGGCAAACCTTTACCCGCACTACTACTCACCATGCTTAAACAAGGCATTTTTCTCATCCCACTCATTATTTTACTACCAAGGTATTTCGGCTTAACAGGCATCTGGTTCGCCTTCCCTATTGCCGATGTGCTAACTGCCGTGGTTAATTTTATTTTCCTAAAAAGTGCTGTAGAACAATTAAATACCCAAAAAACAACTGCCTGAATTTGAATGAGCTGGATGTATGGATTTTGGGGGATGTTATGTTAACGTCAGCAAGGAAAAAATCAAAAATCAAACCTCCCTAACATCAGCAGGAAAAAATCAAAAATCAAATTTCAAGAATCAAGAATCAAAAATCAAAACTCCTCTCGCTTTCGTTTATCAAACTTCACCGCCAGTCCTAAATTCAGCACATTCATACCATAGCCTAGCTCTACATACATGCCTAGGTTTTTACTAAAAAAGTACTGCGCTCCAATCTGTCCCGAATAAGAAACTTCTGGCACGGGCACTTCCACCAAGGATTCTAAACTAGCATCAGGTTGGTCGCCCAATTCCTTAATTTCAAAATAGTTGATACCTAAAATGCCAATCCCATAAATATCAATTTTTTCTTGGAGATTAAAATGGTACACCCCTCTAAGTCCAGCCGAAAAGACATCAATTTTATAGCGGTATTTGCCATTTTTGGCTTCAAGTCCATTTGGCAGAAGGAATGGAATTGGTTCAATAGCAGGCGTATTCCAATTAAAAGTAGGCGTAGTAGCCGTTGCATAACCAAAATACGGTCCCGCCGAAATATTTTCGGTCAGCCCATAATCGTAACTCACTGCAAATTGCGGACTGCCCTTACCTTTGCCCTCCGTAACTGTTTGGGTTAAAAAATCGGGCAAAGCATTATAGCTAGAAATAATGCCACTAATTAAATTGGGATAACCTACGCCAACGTGTATATTATGCTGCCCTGGATGATAGATATGTTGTGCCTGCAAAGTAGTAGCGCAACAAACAGTCGTAAAGACAAACAGCAAAAAGGAAAAAGTAAATTTGGTAGTCATAGTCCTATTTTACTTTTTGTGACGTTGGAGGTCACTATTGGGAATGCTGAAAAGAAGGCTTATTATTTGTTCTTGCTCAATTAGTGGCAGATAATTGTTGGAAAATTAGTAAATTGAGCGCATTATCAAATCGTAAAAAAGGAATAAAAATGATGGAAAGAGAACCACAAAAAAGCGATTTCGTGCAAAACCAAACCCGTAATTTAGTGGCAAAGCTAACCGCCAATACACCCGCATTATGGGGAAAAATGAGCGCACAACACATGGTAGAACATTTAGGTGTAATGTACTATGTATCGACTGGCAAAAGACCCGTGCCTACTTTTACTCCCGAAGATAAATTAGAGCGCAGTCGTCAATTTTTAATGAGCAGCAAACCTTTTAAACGCAACGTTAAAGTGCCTACTGTGCCAGAAAATCCTCCCCCACATAAGTATAAAAATTTAGACGAAGCAAGAAATAAACTGAATCAACAAATTGATGCCTTTTATGCTGTTTTTGAGGAGGAAGATAAAATAGTCAATCACCCAGCCTTTGGACCCTTAAATTTGGCGGGATGGGAACAGTTTCACTACAAGCACAACCGCCATCATTTAGAGCAATTTGGTTTAATAGAAGCAACGGAGGAAGGGTAAAGAGGGTAGAGGGGAGAAGGTATTTTTGTATAAGGTAGAAAGTATTTCCGACCCTTGCTAAAACAATAAAAAGCCTGTTACTAATTGCTAGTAACAGGCTTTTTGTTTTTGACGTAAAGCGGAACGGTTTAAGTAATGGTAGTTAAATAATTTCCGATTTATACGCAGAGATTTTGTGCTTAAACAAGGCGCAAAACATGAGTGAACGATTTTTGCGTAGCAAAATAAATGCATATTAATGCATTTAAGTGTAGCGAACCGCTTGCGGCTGGGTTGGCAGCCTAAGCTACGGCGAGTATTTGCAACGCAGGATAAGCACAAAAGATCAAAGTAGAAATTAGGAAATTATTTAACTGCGGTTACTTAAATACCTTCTACGCTCTACAAAAGTGTTTGCTACAAAAAAACTACGCCGTAGCTGCTGCGTATCTTTTAGCAACCGCATCCCAGTTTACTACGTTAAAAAACGCACCAATATAATCAGGACGACGGTTTTGGTAGTTGAGGTAATAAGCATGTTCCCATACATCTAATCCTAAAATGGGTGTGCCTGGACATTCTGCTACATCCATTAAAGGATTGTCTTGATTAGGCGTAGAACAAACTTTTACGCTGCCATCTTCTTTAACACACATCCAAGCCCAGCCCGAACCAAAGCGGGTAGCTGCTGCTTTGCTAAATGCTGCCTTAAAATCGTCGAAAGAGCCATAAGCTTTGTCGATAGCTGCTGCTAAATCGCCGCTAGGAGTACCGCCACCTGCTGGCGACATAATGCTCCAAAATAAACTGTGGTTGTAATAACCGCCACCATTGTTACGAACACCAGCATTGCTGCCAGCCACTTTCATTAATTCTTCAATTGATTTATCGGCTAAATCAGTGCCTTCAATAGCTGCATTTAATTTGTTGGTATAACCATTGTGGTGCTTACCGTGGTGGATTTCCATCGTACGAGCATCAATATGTGGTTCTAGTGCATCGTGTGCATAAGGTAATTCAGGAAGTTGAAAAGCCATATCGTTTTTATTTTTATTGAGTTAAAACTATTTGTTTCTTTAATTTGCTGCAAAAATAACAAATAATTTTGTCAACTACTATAGCTTTGAAAAATGTATGCTATTGAAAAAAAATATTATCAGGACAGAAAGCTTTTAAATGATGGCATTTAGCACTACCTAAACCGAAATTTACCAGTAATAAACCCTTTTGTCCTAGTAGGGTAGAGGCTTTTTGGTTTATCTTTGTAAGTGTAGGGTAGGAGAAGAGGTAATGGTAGCAGACAATTCCTATAGCTGTGTTTCGTTTAATAAACACCTACCCACTTATTTAGTCAGCATAATATTAAAATACTTTAATCATGGAACGACGTAATTTTATAAAACTAGGAACCGCTTATGCCGTATCTTTTTCTTTCTTAGGCATATCTGCTAGTTGCGAAGGCAGCGGTGTAGGAGGAACAGACTGCGAAACAACCGCAGATATTTTAGGCCCTTATTATCGTGCCGATTCGCCCATAAGAACAGATTTAAGAATACCTGGCGATGAAGGCGCTCCCATAATTGTACAAGGACGAGTATACAGCGGCAGCGATTGTACCAACCCTATAGAAGGTGCTATTGTAGAAGTATGGCATTGCGACGATGCGGGTGCGTACGATAATACAAGCAACGATTTTAAATACCGTGGCCAGTACGAAACTGGAACAGCTGGTTTTTATTTTTTCCAAACCATTTTACCCGGCCGCTACCTAAACGGCGCTACCTTCCGCCCTAGCCACATACACTTTAGAATTACCGCCCCCGAACACAACGAACTCGTTTCGCAAATTTACTTTAAAGACGACCCCTATATCGAATCCGACCCCTGGGCATCAAGCGAAACAGCAGAGTTGCGAGTACTAGAAATGCAAACTGGTGAGGAAGGCGTAAATTATGTTACGTTTGATATTTATTTAGCGGCGACTTAATGGTAGGAGGTATTTTTGTAGCAGGTAGAAGGTACAATTACCACTAACACAAAAAAACGGATATTCGACCAATTGCGAATATCCGTTTGTTCTTAATGTTTTTTATTGAAATGATCAAAATTTTAATGACCAATTATCAAATCACAAGATCCAAATAATGACCAATTTTCAAATTCTAAATGATACGGGTCGCACCTACGGCGCTAGGTTGTTTGACATTTGTTTTTCTATAAACGGGTTGTACCTACGGCACAAAAAAAATCAAAAATCCCATTTCAAAAATCAAAGCTCCTTAACGTCAGCATATCAAAAATTTTAAATTCTAAATCTTCGATCCTAAATTTTAAATATTCCCCTCCTTAGTCAAACTGCTCTGGTTTCATTTGCGGAAAAAACAGCACATCCTGAATAGAATTAGAATTGGTCATAATCATAGCCAAGCGATCAATGCCAATACCCATGCCTGCGGTTGGCGGCATACCGTATTCTAGCGCACGTAAAAAATCTTCGTCTAGCATCATGGCTTCTTCGTCACCACGTTTACCTAGTTCTAATTGTCCTTCAAAACGTTCTCGTTGGTCAATCGGGTCGTTTAATTCGGAGAAGGCGTTACAGATTTCCTTGCCATTACAAATCCCTTCAAAACGCTCTACCAAACCTGCTTCAGTGCGGTGCTTTTTAGCTAGGGGCGACATCTCGATAGGGTAGTTGGTAATAAACGTAGGCTGAATTAAATGCGGCTCACATTTTTCGCCAAAAATCTCATCAATCAGTTTTCCTCTAGCCATTGTTTCGTCAATAGGTACGTGCAACTCGTGGCATAAATCTCGTAAAGCAGCTTCGTCCATTTCCGAAATATCGTGTCCCGTATAATGTTGAATCGCTTCGTACATCGTAAAACGTTTCCAAGGGCGTTTGAAGTCGATTACATTTTCGCCTACTTGTACTTGTGTTTTGCCATGTAATTTTAGCGCAACATCCTCTACCATTGCTTCCGTAAAATCCATCATCCATTGGTAGTCCTTGTAAGCAACATATACCTCTAGCATCGTAAATTCTGGATTGTGAAAACGACTCATTCCTTCATTACGAAAATCTTTAGCAAACTCAAATACGCCATCAAATCCACCAACAATTAAACGCTTTAGGTACAACTCATTGGCAATACGCATATAAAATTTCGTATCGAGGGTGTTGTGATGTGTGGTAAACGGGCGAGCCGCAGCTCCGCCATAAATAGGTTGTAAAATAGGCGTTTCTACTTCTAGACAACCGCTTTCGTTCATAAAGCTACGCATGGCATTCACCATTTTAGAGCGTTGCACAAACGTATTTCGTACTTCTGGATTAATAGTTAAATCCACATAACGTTGGCGATAACGAAACTCTGGGTCGGTAACCGCATCATAAACTTCCCCATCTTTTTCCTTTACAATAGGCAGCGGACGTAACGATTTGCTCAACAGTTTTAAGCTGCTTACATGTATACTGGTTTCGCCTGTTTTGGTGGTAAATACATATCCTGTAACACCCACAAAATCGCCAATATCCAATAATTTTTTGAATACCTTGTTGTAGAGTGTCTTATCCTCCTCTGGGCAAATTTCGTCCCTATTTACATATAATTGAATCTTTCCTTTTGCATCTTGCAATACCGCAAAAGAAGCTTTTCCCATTACCCGTTTCGTCATCAAACGTCCGGCCAAACTTACTTCTTTGTAGTTTTCACCATTAAAGTTATCGTGTATTTCTTGCGAAAATACATTTACGTCAAATGTCTCGGGTGGGTAAGGATTAATGCCTAAGTCAATAATGGCTTGTAATGCATCTCGTCTTACCTGTTCTTGTTCGCTTAGTTGGCGTGCCATGTAAATTTTTTTTAGTTTAGCAGTCAGTGGTCAGATCGTTCGCTTTGCTTACTGTCAGACCGCTTTGCTGTCAGTTTATATGCTGACGATTTTTTTTTAGTGTCTAGTGGCTGGTTTTAAGTGGTCAGTTTATATGCTGATGTTTTTTTAGTAGTTAGTGACTAGTTTTATAGGAGAATGTTGCTTTGTCCTATTTGTTCTAGGCTGTAAAATAGTTGTTAATAATAGGGACTATATAGCGGACTGTTCGATATACTCCGTACCCAATACTCATTACCTACTACTAAAAATACGCTGTTAATTATGTTTATTTAATCAACAGGTAAACCAAGTCTTTTCTTAAAAGGTTCGGCAAATTTAAGGATTGTAATGTATTTATAAGCTTTTTAGGCTAGGAGATTAAAAAAAAAATTGTTGGACGGTTTTTTCTGACTACTCAATGCTTGTTAAACGGAGCAAAACTGCGGAAAGCATTACAGCAACCGATTACACTTATAATACTAGGAAATATAGGCTAAGTTACCAGTAATATAGAACTTTTAAGGGTAGATTTTGGTTATTTATTAAAGAGAATAAGGTGTATATAGTTTAAAATCCTTATTTTTGATTATCATTCCTTAATAAGGGGAATTATTTGTTATTAAAACCAAAAAAAACACAATATAAATGGATCAAGCTAAATTAGCTCGAATGGCGACTATTGGAGCAGTCGTTTTTATTTTAATCGCTTTTTTATCGAACAGCACTTTTTTAACCATTAACCCAGGGGAAAAAGGCGTGCTGTTTAAGAAATTTAGTGGCGGCTTAGAAAAAGATAAAATTTATGGACAAGGGTTTCATGTAGTAGCTCCATGGAACAGTATGATTGTATACGATATACGAGAGCAAAAAAAGGAAGAAACAATGGATGTCTTATCGTTAGATGGGTTAACGATTGCCATTGATGTATCGACGCGTTTTCACCCCGAACCAACTAAAATTGGTTACCTGCACGATGAAATTGGGACCAACTTTGCGGAGAAAATTGTAACCGATGTTATTAGAGCTTCGGCAAGAGAAGTAATTGGTAAATACACACCCGAAGAATTGTACTCGTCTAAAAGGGACGAAGTGCGTAAAGGGATTGAGGATATTGTACGAGAAAAATTATTAGAAAAATACATTACCCTACAAGCAGTAAACTTACGATCTATTAAATTGCCAGAAAAAATTAAGGAGGCTATTGAAACCAAACTAGAGCAAAAACAACAGCAAGAGCAATACAAATATCGCCTCTTAAAAGAAGAAAAAGAAGCCGAGCGTAAACGTATTGAAGCCCAAGGGATTAAAGATTTCCAAGAAATTGTAAGCCAGGGAATTAACGAAAACTACTTACGTTGGAAAGGTATTGAAGCAACCAACGAATTGTCGCAATCGGAAAATGCCAAGGTGGTAATTATTGGTAGTGGTAAAGATGGAATGCCGTTGATTTTAGGGCAGTAA
>JAHDBT010000257.1 GCA_020630215.1 Bacteroidota bacterium | reverse complement strand
AGTCACTCAAAACCTCATTTTGCCGCACAATTAGTTTTCGGTCAGGCACTAAATATCAAATACCAGGTACCAATGACAAAAAAAATCCAATGCTAAAAAAATCAACCTTACAATTTATAAAAGACCTAGAAGCAAACAACAACCGCCCCTGGTTTGAGGAACACAAAGCCGACTACCTAAAAGCCAAAGAAAACGTTGGCGAATTGGTGGAGGCGGTTAAGGAATTACTCAACCAAACAGATGTAATAGAATTTGGCCGTACCTACCGCATTTACCGAGATGTACGATTCTCCAAAAACAAAACCCCCTACAAAAATTTTATTGGCGGCTATTTTCGCAGAATGGGTGCCGAACGACGAGGCAGCTATATTTTTAGAATTGATGCTCAAGGTCTAAGTGTAGGCGGCGGCTTTTACGGACCCAACAAAGAAGACCTCCTCCGAATAAGAAAGGAATTAGAAATGGATGGCGAACTATTTAAAGCAGCCATTACTGCCCCCACCTTCTACAACACCTATGGCGAAATGCTAGGAGAAAAAGTAAAAACCAGCCCCAGAGGTTTCGACAAAACACACCCCCATATAGACGTTATTCGGCACAAGCAATTTTACTTCTCTAAAACCTTCACCAAAAAGGAATCGCTAAGTGCCAAGCTACCAACAATGGTTGCCGAAACCTACCAAAACATCCGCCCCTTTTTCGATTATATGAGCAATGTGTTGACTACGGATTTAAATGGGGAGTCTTTGTTGTAGTTGTTCTTGACAATTGCATTGGCAAGCCGCTAGGATGGTAATATTAAAGAAGGTTTGTTGATCGAAGCGTTGTTCTTGACAATTGCATTGGCAAGCCGCTAGGGTGGTAATATTAAAGAAGGTTTGCTGCTTGAAGCGTTGTTCTTGACAATTGCATTGGCAAGCCGCTAGGATAGTAATCTTGCAGAAAGTTTGCTGCTCGAAGTTACTTCGGTTTATTGAAATGTAGGCTTTCTAATATAATTATAAAGAACAAATGCTTTGAGCTTAAATTTGTTGTGCAAACACTTTTCTATCAGAGACTAAATAGATGCAGGCAAAGCCAATGCATCACTCCACTACACTCAACTTCTGCACAATGACCTCTTCCCCAAATCGTAACTGCACCAAATAAACCCCCGTCCTTAAACCACTTATATCATAACTTTTTTGGCTACTAGAAAAAGCACGTTCTTGCACCAATTGCCCCGATAAATTATAGATACTTAAAATCCCAGCGCCTTGCATGATAGGCATATTTATAAGCAGCAAATTCCGAGCAGGATTTGGATAAATATAATTGTTGGTCGTCTCCAGTAAATCCTCAACGGCAGTAATATTACCTACCACTACATTAGCAGTTTGTGTACAGCCAAACACATTACTAACCGTCACCGAATAAGTACCAGCACTTAAATCCTGAATACTAGGCGTTATTGCGCCAGTGTTCCATAAATAAATATAATCGTCATTATCATCAGGAAGCGTACTATTAGCTAATTCAATTTCTACACTTGCCATTCCATCTGCATTACTGCCGCTTGTAGGAGTGCTGCTACTGAGCAAGTTAAAATGATTGGGTGCGTATAAAGGAATCGTGAAGCTATCGTAATTACCTAAAGCGTCGGTAACCGTTACGATGTAGTCTCTTGCTTCTAAATAGGTAAGGGTTGTATTGGTGTCTCCACTAGACCATTCGTAATCAAATGGTGCTATGCCAAAAGTGTTTATTGCTATCTGTCCATCATTTCCATTACAAGTAGGATGCTGTACGCTTACTTCCAAATGTCCTAGTAGGCTGCCTATTAAATAGGTGTTGCTGCTATTAGCATTTCCTAGGGAGGCATTGGCTAAATGGGCTTGCATTACCTCCTTCGTTTCCGTGTTTTGAATAAAGGCAATGGTTCTTAGCTCGGTAAAATGTTGGTAATTATTGGGCGTATAATAAAAATCATAACTGCCAGTACTGCTTAATTCATCTAGTGTAATACCATTTGCATTGGGGAGCATTTTACGAAGCACAAAAATAAAATCCTGTAAACTGGTGCTGCCGGGTGGCGTATCGTAATTAACATTGGCTTCTACAACGGCTACAAACAACCGCCAATTTTCGGTATCCATTATTTGATGTGGATGTACTTGTGCGGATATATTTACCAGCGTATCCGTTTCGCCAAAAACAACATTTTCAACAAGGGATAAAGTGGCTACTGCAGGTTTTTTTTTGGCATTTACTAGTTGGGTAATCGTAGGAATTGGGTTCAGCCCTTCAACGGGTATGCCATTTACCAGCACATCAGGCACACCCAATACTTGGCAATTGTTCATGCGAGTATCTACGTCTAAAGCGGCGGGCGCATACATAGGGTCGTACCCAGGAAAACTTGCGTGATAGGCAATAGGGGCGGTATAGTTGAGGCTGCTTAAAACAACATCTTTAATTTGTGGGTCAACAAAGGCGCAGTTAACACAGGAGGCATTGGTAAATTTTTCTAGGAGTATTACCCGTTCAGCAAAACTAGGCAGTACTTGTATGGTTTGTGTTAAGGTGTCATTACTAGGGTTTTCGTCTGCTAGTTCGTTAATATTATTGGCCCATACTTTTAAGGTTTGTGTGGTATTGCTATTTTGATGTGCCAACCATTTTTCGGCATGGTTAAAGCTAAAGTTTTCAAAGGGGAGGATGTTGACATCGGTATAGGCTTCGCTAAAAATATTGCTTTGGGTGGCGGTTGTGGCATCGGTAATTTGCCAATGTAGGTTAAAGGAAGTGATGGGGGTAGTGCCTTCGTTACGTAGTTGCCCTGTTAGGGTTTGTGGTTTTCCTAGAAGGATATTTTGTAAATCGACTTGGCTAATACGTCCATCAGTAGCAATGGGTATGGTGGCGGTAAAGGGGTAGCTGTTGTTTTCTTGGTAGCTGTTTCCGGATAGGATGAGATTGTCTAACACAAAAATTTCGTAGCCGCCTATATTGTTAATACAGCAGGAAATGGTAAAGGTAAGTTCGGTATTGGCAGGTACGCAGAGGGTGTCGCTTACTATTATATTGTTGGCATAAAAACTACCCGATAAATAATTAGCTCCTGTATTCGTATCTTCTAATTGCCAAGCTACCTCGCTGCCATAGTTGCCCGTATCAATACTTATTATAACAGGTATTTCTTCGTTTACGCAATTGTTTTGTGCTAGGAGGGGAGTTGCCACAAAACTCCAAAGGAGCAAAAACGTAGCTATCCATTTTGGAGCTAGTAGATAAGTTGTTGTATTTTGCATAGCATTATTTCTTAATTAATGGACTCCAAGATAAAAAGAGCCTTTCAAAAGCAACGTAAGTTGTAGGACTTTTCATACAATCGTGTACTTTTTTGGCGAAAGAAGCAATTTATGAGTAGCTAAAAAGGATGAAATGCCAACAAGTTTATTTTTTTTAGAGGCGTAAATTTTTTTGAGTTGATTTTTGGCAAGAAAAAAAGGTAGCTAATTACTATTGACGCATGTGAATAGAATGGTATTTATAAAGGCTTTGTAATAAAGGCTTTTCTTTTTTATAAAAAACCTTGTTGGAGGCTATTTTTTTTCTAGTGAAACTTTCATTACAATAAGCTTGCTTATACAAAGTAGCTATTAAGCCCTTATTTGCTAATGCTTGCACATTTATGGCCCGCCTTTTGCAAAAAAGACCATGAAGCAGAGATGCACAGCTAACGATTACTCAACAAGAAAAACAGGACTGGTTAAAACCATTAGTGTGATTGCGTATAGATTTTGAATTCGTCGTGCTTCCTTTTTAAGAACCCCCTCTATTACAATATTGATTACCCCCTTTAATTTACACAATACCAACACAGAAAAAAAGATAGCAAAAGGTGCTATCTCAGAAACTATTTTTTATTACTGACTAATTACAGCAGTACATTATCAATTCTCTTCACTACAACTCAACTCTGTTGATAATGTTATTGTTATTTAATTTAGTACCTATTGGTTCGTTTATTTTACCCAATAAAACAGCCAGTATTACAACTCAATTTTATTGTAAATCAATATCCATTTATTACCTATCCCTACTATTACATTTCCTTTACATTATTTTATTTCACTCAACTTTTATCAATTAAAATAATTTAGGCAGATTTGCTTTGTCCTTTCCTATAATACTGTTTTGTAAGTAGTATATAGTAGGAGCTAAAGAGCATTTTATTCGTTTAAAAATACCACAATATTCCAAAGGTTTTTGAGCAAATCTGTTAAACATACCTATCATTGTTAGGATTTTTGATAGGTTCTTAATTATTTTAAAAGCACACACACTTTGCTAAATAATATAATTTTAATGTATTATTTATCAGCTAGTAACACGCAGTTTTTACAGGAAATTTAGTAGGGAAATAACTTTAGCAGATTTGTTCTTATTTTTTGAATATTTACATAGTCTACTTGTCTAGTTGGGCTAATTAGTTATATATCGGATTAGTACAAACATACGCACCTCTCTATCTCTATTTTTTATTTTTCCTGCTTCCTGTAAAACTGTGTGTACTTCTAGTTAACAATATACTTCCTCTTATTTTACACCTATACCTCCTAGGCTGAAACACAGCGAAATCATTTCCACTTATTTTACACCTACATCTCCTGCGTTGCAACACCGCAAAATCATTTACATATCCTTCTACAAAAATACCTCCTACTTTCTATCTGTATTAGCTCAACTGTCCATGCACTGCCAACCAAATACAAGGTGGCTCATTGCTCGTAAATACAACTTTGTGCTTCCGTTTTGCTGCAATAAAAACAGCATCGCCTGCTTGTAATTGCAAAAGTTGTCCTTCCTCCGTATCAAAAATCAATTTCGCACTTCCTTGTAATAATACCACCCATTCATCCTTGTCCTGTTCGTACCAAAAATTGGGCGGACTTACCTGTCCTGTAGATACAATGCGTTCAATAAAGGTTGTGTCATTACCAACCAATTTTTCCAACTGTTCTTCCTCCGTTTTGCTAGGAAGCGGATGCGCTAATTTAAAAATGTTTTGCTTTATAATTGGTTTCATAAAAATCTATTTGTGCTATTTGGTAAAGTAATAATTAAAAATCAGGAAAGTTAAAAGGAATTTTTGTAATTATGCAATCTTTATACCTTTTACAAAAATACTTTCTACTAAAAAAACAAGCTATGACACACCTCAATATAGAAATTAAAGCAAAATTAAACGATGCCGATTATGTACGAAAAGTACTAGCACAACACGAGGCAGTATACAAAGGAAAAGACCATCAAATTGATACCTACTTTACTTGCACCGAAGGGCGGTTAAAACTACGGGAAGGCAATATTGAAAACAACCTCATTCACTACAATCGTGCCGATGGATTACAGCCCAAAGCTTCGCATGTTACCTTGTACAAAACCGAACCTGCTAGTAATTTAAAAGCCCTATTAACCAATGCACTAGGCATAAAAGTAGTGGTAGACAAACAACGAGAAATCTATTTTATAGACAACATCAAGTTTCATGTGGATGAAGTTAAAAACTTAGGCTATTTTGTAGAAATTGAAGCCATAGACCTAGATGGTTCTATAGGAGAAGAAAAGTTGCAAGCACAATGTGCCCAGTTTATGGAACTCCTTAATGTTGCCCCAAGCGATTTAATTGCTTGTTCTTACAGCGATTTGTTAATGGAACAAGAAAAGGTATAAACAGATCTTGTCTTTAACAAAACAATTGTGTGGAATGACTTGTTTTATTTTTATCGAATTGTTAAACGAGCCAAGTATTTTTCGTTATTTTTGAAGCATAGCATCCATCTAAATATCTAATACCTAATACTCGCTACCAAGTACCAAAAAACTAAAAATGAAACAACGCTTATTTTTTGCCATTCCTATTCCTTTAAAATTGCGGCGGCAGTTTGATAGAGGTCATGCTGCAACGGGTAATAGGGCGGTAAAATGGATACGGCTAGAAAACTACCACATTACCGTACATTTTATAGGCGATACACCACTGCTAGAAATTCCTGCAATATGCCAAAAAGTAACCGCCTTTACCGAACAACTCGACCCTTTTGAACTGCAATTTAAAAGCACCGAAATAATTAGTAGAAACGGAAACCCAAGTATGATTTGGGCCACTTTTGAAGAAAGTGAAGCTTATCGTTTACTAGCCACCATAACAGGCGAACTACTAGGAAACGAATCCGACTTTGACCCCATACCGCACATTACTTTGGCTTATTTAAAAGATAGCACATCCATTAAAAAAGCCGATATTCAACTCAATATACCCACTTTTAATTTAGCCGTAAATCGTATTGAACTGTGGAGTTCGATGCTTACCGAAAAACACGCTATTTACAAATCTATTCACAAATTTCCTTTTAATCAATAAAAAACAAAATAAATTTAATGAGTTTAATAAAAAATAAAAATGCAACTACAAACGCCAGCTCTTTTTGGGCTAGTTGGTGTTTGGTGTTAATAATAAGTTGTGGTCTAATAGCTTGTAACAATGCCAATCAAGATACAAGCACCAATAAAAATAAGGCAACAACCGAAGCCGCCAATACCAGTGCTAGAAGTAAATCGGAAACAACCAATAATACCAATAAAAAAGTGGAAAAAGAAGTACAAGGTTACGAAATGATTATCCGCATGAAAAGCATTAAAGAAGATATTAACCACATCGTTAGTGCCTATCCCGAATATGCATTGCGCCCAGTACGAGAACTCTCTAAACCACTAAATGTTTGGATGGTAGAAGCTACTAATAAGTCGATTGTGAAAGATAAAATGTTAGCCAAATTGCGAGAAGATAAACGCATTAAGCAAATCCAATTTAACCGCCGCATTATGAAAAGGAAGGAGTAAAATGAGTAGCACCTATTTTTGTAGCAGGAGCAGGTAGCAGGTCTATTTTTAGTTTACTTTAATTTAATTACTGCCACTATGAACTCAACAAATAACTAAAAAAATAATAAAAAATCACCAATTATGAAACCATTTTTCACATTTTTTCTTTTAGCGTTTCTAAGTATTTTTTCTATACAAGCACAACAAACACAAGCCGCTTTTGTAGAAGGAGAACTCATTGTACAACTCCTACCTAATCAAGAGATAGAGCCAATAATAACCGAATTCCGCATCCTTCAAAAGGAAGCAACAGAATTGCGGATAATCAAAAAATTATCGGAACCTTTAAATATTTGGCACTTATCCTTTAACCACAATAATGTATTACAAAGAGATTTGCTAACAGCCATTTTTCACCACAGAGCAGTTAAGTACGTTCAAAATAATCATTACACCCGTTTTCGTTCAGAACCCAACGATCCGCAATACGATAGTCAATGGCAATATGATAATCAAGGAATAGGAGGCGGAACCATTAATGCCGATATTGATGCACCCGAAGCTTGGGATATTACAACGGGTGGCATTACGCCACTAGAAGATACGATTGTAGTAGCAGTTGTAGATGACGGCTTGGATTTAGCACACCAAGATTTTGGCGACAACCGTTGGGTTAACCATGCCGAAATACCTAATAATGGGGTAGATGATGATGAGAATGGTTATATAGATGATTACTTAGGCTGGAATACTTACTCGGAAAATGATAATATTGAAGGGGGAGGGCACGGTACGCCTGTAGCAGGAATTATAGGTGCGAAAGGCAATAACCAAATTGGTGTGGCAGGTGTTAATTGGAATGTAAAATTAATGGTAATTGTAGGGGGCGACGGCACCGAAGCCAATGTAATTGCTTCCTACAGCTACGCCTACGAAATGCGCTTGCGATACAATCAATCTAATGGCGAAGAAGGAGCCTATGTGGTGGTAACAAACTCTTCGTGGGGCGTTGATTTTGGGCAGCCCGAAGATTCGCCAATTTGGTGTGGTTTTTATGACGACCTAGGAGCCGCAGGTATCCTAAGTTGTGGGGCAACTATTAATAATGGACAAAACGTTGATATTGTAGGCGATTTACCAACTGGCTGTACCAGTGATTACCTTATTTCGGTAACCAATATGGACTATACCGATGCTATTGTAAGTTTTGCAGGATATGGCGCAACAAGCATTGATTTAGGAGCATTTGGACAAGATACCTGGACCGTTGCCGTCAATAATTCTTATGGCGGTTTTGGTGGTACTTCAGGAGCTACTCCGCATGTTGCTGGAGCTGTTGCACTCTTGTATTCCGCGCCTTGTACATATGTAACCCAACTAGCACGCTCTAACCCCGGGCAAGCCGCTTTGCTTGTAAAAAGCTTTATTTTGGATGGTGCAAAACCCAACGGAAGTTTAGACGGAATTACCGTTACTGGCGGAAAACTAAACCTTAAAAATAGCCTCGATTTAATGCTAGCGTACGATTGTAATGCTGCCGAATGTTTTGCGCCTTATGGACTACATATTGACGAAATACTTACAGTTGGAGGAGCGTTAACTTGGTATGATGGTAATGGTGCATCTTCCTATACTATTGACATCAGCAATTTAGATGGGGAACTGTTAGAATCTGTGGTTGCTAATGAAACAAGTAACTTGATAATTAGCCTAAGCCCTTGCACCGATTACGAGGTAACCGTTGCCACAAATTGCCAAAGCACGGTTAGCAACCCATCTATAGCCTATACTTTTACAACGGAAGGCTGCTGTAAACCTCCTAATGAAATAACTATATTGGAAGTTTCCGATACAAGTGTTGAACTATACTGGAATCCAGTAGTTATTGCCTCTGAATATATTGTAGGTGTACGCCCCTTTGGTACAAACGAATGGGAAAATGTAACCGTTAATGAAACCTATACTTTAATAGAAAATTTAAATCCTTGCCTTACTTACGAAGTACAAGTAACCGTTAATTGTGGGGGTAATACCTTGAGTGACGATTCGGAAATAATAAGTTTTACAACGCTAGGCTGTGGCAATTGTGTAGATTTGGATTATTGTATTATTGAAGAGGGGGCTGATACAAGTTATGAGTGGATACAAAGTGTAAATATTGCCAGTATAGATAATGATTCGGGGGATAATAATGGTTTTGGAAATTTTACTAACCTAAGCACCAGTTTAAAAATAGGCAATACCTATTTGTTAACTTTAGAGCCTGGATATAGTGGCGACGATTACAGCGAATACTGGCGAGTATGGATTGATTTTAACCAAGATGGACTGTTTGACGATCAATCGGAAATGGTGGTAAATATAGACATCGAAGGCACAGTAGAAAGAGTCATTACCATCCCACAAGGAATAGCGGAAGGTAATGCTAGAATGCGGGTTTCGATGATGTATATTGGTTTTGGGCAAGTGGGTACACCCATGTCTTGCGAAAACGTAGAGACTGGGGAAACGGAAGATTATTGCGTTAGTTTTGTAACATTTGGAGTAGGAATTGCTAGTAATGAAAAGATAAACGAAACAATAAATGTATATCCCAATCCTTTTACAAACAACTTATCTTTATCCATAGAAACGGCCCAAAAGGTTGCGGCAATAAGTATTAAGGATGTAGCGGGACGAACCATAAAACAACTACCAGCAACTACTAATACTACCACTAATATACCCATTGTGTTACCCTCGCAAACAACAGGAATTTATTTTGTAGAGGTACTTTTAGCAGATGGGCAGATACTAGTAGAAAAAGTAGTGAAATTTTAACTTGTTGGCTTATTCATTGCTTAAATAAATAAGCTCTTTTTAGGGAATAAGCAGAAAATAGTAGAATGATGGTTTAGGGACGCAAACTAAATAACTGTCCGTTTTGACTTTATCTTTTCGCACTATACTGCGTTGACAAAATCCTTATTACGCTTAGGCGTAACGCAGATTTTGCCGCCTTGTCTAGTACAAAAATATTTCCTCAAAATCGGACACTTATTT
>JAHDBT010000256.1:2558-9917 GCA_020630215.1 Bacteroidota bacterium | reverse complement strand
ATCAATCACAGTTAACCCAAGTAGCACAACTACTTACACGGTAACTGCAAGTGATAGTAATGGTTGTACAGCAGTAGACCAAACTACAGTAACAGTAGGAAGTGCAAGTGTTGATGCTGGTCCTAACCAAACAATTTGTTTAGGTTCTTCAGCAACATTAAGTGCTTCAGGAACTGGTACTAACTATAACTGGAACACAGGTCAAACAGGACAAACAATTACAGTTAGTCCATCAGCAACTACAACATATACTGTTACAGCAAGTGATGGTAACGGTTGTACAGCAGTAGACCAAATGACAGTAACAGTAGCAAGCGTAACGGTAACAGCAAGTCCTAACCAAACAATTTGTTTAGGTTCTTCTGCAACAGTTAGTGCTTCTGGTACAGGTTCTAGTTACAGTTGGAATACAGGTCAAACAGGACAATCAATCACGGTTAACCCAAGTAGCACAACTACTTACACGGTAACAGCAAGTGATAGCAATGGTTGTACCGCAGTAGACCAAACCACAGTAACCGTAGGAAGCGCAACAGTTGATGCTGGACCTGACCAAACAATTTGTTTAGGTTCTTCAGCTAACTTAAATGCTTCTGGAACTGGTTCTACTTACCAATGGAATACTGGTCAATCAGGACAGTTCATTACAGTAAGTCCATCAGCGACTACAACATATACAGTAACTGCAAGCGACTTTAACGGTTGTACTGCAGTAGACCAAGTAACAGTAACCGTAGGAAGTGCAAGTGTTGATGCTGGTCCTAGCCAAACAATTTGTTTAGGTTCTTCTGCAACAATTACTGCTACAGGAACTGGTACTAACTATAACTGGAACACTGGTCAAACAGGACAATCAATTACTGTTAGTCCTACTTCTACTACAACTTATACCGTAACAACAAGTGACGCTAACGGTTGTACCGCAGTAGACCAAACCACAGTAACCGTAGGAAGCGCAACAGTTGATGCTGGACCTGACCAAACAATTTGTTTAGGTTCTTCAGCTAACTTAAATGCTTCTGGAACTGGTTCTACTTACCAATGGAATACTGGTCAATCAGGTCAGTTCATTACAGTTAATCCTTCAGCGACTACAACATATACGGTAACTGCAAGCGACTTTAACGGTTGTACAGCAGTAGACCAAATGACTGTAAACGTTGCAAGTGTTATTGCTCAAGTTACACCAAGCACTGTAATTTGCTTAGGTGAAACAACAACAATGACTGCTACAGGTGGTACGAACTACCAGTGGAACAATGGAGCAACTACATCAAACATCACAGTATCGCCTGCATTTACTACTACTTATACAGTAACAGTAAGCGATGTAAATGGATGTACTGATATTGCACAAACAACAGTTACTGTTGGTAGTGCAGTTGCAAATGCTGGACCTGACCAAACAATCTGTTTAGGTTCTTCAGCTAACTTATCTGCTACAGGTGGTTCTTCTTACCAATGGAATAATGGCAATGCTACTCAATCAATTAGTGTTAGTCCTTCAGCTACTACTACTTACACAGTAACTGTAAGTGATACGAATGGTTGTACAGCAGTTGACCAAGTAACTGTAAACGTAGCAAGTGTAACGGTAACAGCAAGTCCTGACCAAGTAATTTGCTTAGGTTCTAGTGCTACTGTTTCTGCAACAGGAAACGTTACATCTTACCAATGGAATACTGGTCAGTCAGGACAATCAATTTTTGTGAATCCTTCTTCGACTACAACATACACCGTAACAGCAACAGACTTTAACGGTTGTACAGCAGTAGACCAAACTACCGTAACGGTAGGTAGTGCAACAGCAGATGCTGGTCCTGACCAAGCAATTTGTAATGGTGGAAACACAATGCTTTCTGCTGTAGGTGGTACGAACTATAACTGGAGTAACGGCATGACGGGTGCAAGCATTATGGTTAACCCAAGCATCACTACTAATTACACGGTAACAGTAAGCGATAACAATGGTTGTACAGCAGTAGACCAAGTAATTGTTACAGTATACAATGTAAATGCAGATGCAGGTCCAGATATGGATATGTGTGAAGGCAAAGGTGCAACCTTAGTTGCAACAGGTGGTGTTGCTTACGAGTGGAGTAATGGTGTTACATCTGCAGTAAATGCAGTAAACCCAGTTGCTACTACTACTTATACAGTAACTGTAACAGATGCTAATGGTTGTTCTGATGTTGCAGAAGCAACAATTAATGTTATTCCTTCTACAGGAGATGTTGGTGCAGACCAAGTAATTTGTCAAGGTGGCTCGGCAATACTTACTGCTACAGGTGGTACAAACTATGTTTGGAACAATGGTCAAACAACACCAAGCATTACTGTTAGTCCATCAGAAAACACTACTTACACGGTAATCATCACTAACGCTAATGGTTGTCAATCAATCGAAGTTGTTGAGGTTATTATTGGTGAATTAGTGGCTAATGCAGGTGCAGATATTAATGTTTGTACAGGCGAGTCAGCCACATTATCAGCTTCTGGTGGTGCAGCTTACCAATGGAACACAGGTCAAACAGGACAATCAATTACTGTTAACCCAGCGTTCACTACTACTTATACCGTAACAGTTAGCGATGGAACAGGTTGTGTAGATACAGACCAAGTAACCGTATTTGTAAATACACTTACTGCTGATGCAGGACCAGACGACGTAATGTGTCTTGGTAAAGGAACATCATTGATGGCTTCTGGCGGTGTATCTTACGAATGGAACAATGGAATGAATACTGCTTTAATCTTAGTAAATCCTCCAGTAACTACTACTTACTCAGTAACGGTTACAGATGGAAACGGTTGTACAGGTGTTGACCAAGTAACGGTAGAGGTTATTAGCTTCTCAGCTGATATTACTCCTGTTGCTCCAATTTGCTTAGGTTCTAGTACTACATTAACAGTTACAGGTGGTAACTCTTATGTATGGAATACAGGAGATACTTCTCAAACTATTACGGTTAGTCCAACGGTTAATACAACTTATACTGTAATTGTAACCAACGAAAATGGTTGTGTTACTACTGACCAAGTAGAAGTGGAAGTAATTGTTCCTTCTGCTGATGCAGGTGCTGACCAAACTATCATTACAGGTTCTAGTACAACAATCTCTGCTACAGGCGGTGGTACTTATCAATGGACAACAGGTGCTACAACTTCAAGCGTTACCGTTAATCCAACAGTAACAACTACTTATGCTGTAACAGTAACTACAGCTGAAGGTTGTGTTGATGTTGACCAAGTAACGGTATTTGTTCTTGACGGATTAGCGAACGACAACAATGGTGGTGAAAACGAAAAGAGCATCAATGTAGAATTGATTGACTTTAGAGGTGAAGTAACAGACAACGCAAATATCATTGAATGGGCAACTGCCGAAGAACGTGATAATAGCCACTTCACACTTTACCACTCTAACGATGGCGCAGACTTTGAGCCAATCGCTACACTTGATGGAAATGGAACTACTGCAGCAGTTAGTACTTATGAGTTTACTCATACTACAGCTACAGCAGGAAACAACTACTACTACCTAGAACAAACGAACTTAGATGGTACTGCCAACAAAGCTTCGGATGTAATAGCACTAGTAAGAAGCGAAATCAACTTCGAATTTGTAAGTGTAATGCCAGTTGATGGTGGTTTATTAACAACTACCTTTAACGCAGCAGAAGTTACAAATGCGCAAGCAATTATCTTTGATATGGCAGGTAAGCCAGTAGCAAGACAAGCTGTTGAAACCGCAAAAGGTGTAAACATGCTACAAATGGACTTAGCTCAATTACCTCTAGGTATTTACATACTTAGCATTGATAATGGTAAAGAAGTAATTACAACTAAGATTGTAAAATAATAAGTATTAGTTTCGACTAATATTCCTAAACAAAAACCCCCAAGTTGCAAAACTTGGGGGTTTTTTTATTATTTGTTGGAAAGCAGAAATAGCGTGGTAAAAAAGGTGTTATTTTAACCCATGTTGATATTGTAATCCTGAACAATAAATTTTTTACAGTATATGGCTATTAAAACTTATACCCTGGATTAGCAGGGGAAAGCGATTTAGCAGTTTAATATTAAATATAAAATGTGGGGGATTACAACCTTAGGTTAAAGGGATGTGGTAAAAATTAAAGAAATTTGACTACTACGAAAATATTCTTTTTTCGGCCTTTATCATCTACACAGGTAATTTTGTTTTTTCCTTTTTTAGGCGAAAAAAATAAATTATCGCTAGTGCCAGCAGCTTGGTAAAACTGATCATTGATATACCAAAAAACCTTATCCACATCGTTTGCTACATTACAGGTTAACATTAACTGGTCATTATCTGCTTTATCAATAATATACTCCAATCCGTCAACAGGAGAAATGATTCGGGGAACATCGCCAGTAAATAACCGTTCGCAACGAGGGTTGTGGGGAGGAATTTTTTCGTAGTGAATACGTTCTTTTTCATAAAGCGCAACTATCTCGGGTGAGTAAACAGGGAAGTATTTAGTTTTATAACCTACGGGAGGCAGGCAACTTGTGCAATAACTGTGTTGATCATCTGGAGACACATAAGTTTTTTTTAAGTGCTTACAAGTCTTTGTGGGAGAAACCAATGGTAAATAATAATCCATTACTTGGTTTTTACAAGCTTCACTAGGCGGTAATCCACTAGCAGAACAAACCCAACGGAATTCTAATTCTTTAGGAGAAATAAACCATTCGCTAGGAGAGGCATAGTCTACAGAGTTAAAAATATCGAATAATAAAGGAGTGGCAGTATCTGCACCATTTAATACGGGAACGCCTTCTCCCGAAAAATTACCTACCCAAACACCAATCGTATAATTAGCATTGTAGCCAATACTCCATGCATCTCTACGTCCATAAGAAGTACCTGTTTTCCAAGCAATTTTGGGAAGGTATTTACTGCTCTCGTAGTTGGTAGGCAAGTCGGGGCGAGTTAGCTGCGTTAAAATATCGGTAACTACAAATGCAGCCGAAGGGCTAAGAATTTGTGTTTGTTGCGTATTTATACTATCCGATTGTAACCATTGAAACGAATGTAAATAACCTTCGTTAGCAAAGCTACTGTATAATAAAGTGAGTTCTTCTAAGCGCACTCCACAACCCCCTAAAATAACAGACAGCCCTAATTGTTGTCGGTCTTTTTTTATCCGTTTAAAACCAATGTTTACCAATTGCTCTACAAAAACATCGCTGCCCAATTTTTGTAATATTTTTACAGGCGGTACATTTAAGGAGTTGGCCAGGGCATGTTCGATACTTACATTGCCATTGTATTTTTTATCGTAATTAACAGGAGAGTAGCCAGAATAATTAACAGGTACATCGCTAATAATAAACTTAGGGGTAATTAATCCTTGGTCAAAAGCAAGTGCGTATAAAAACGGTTTTAGTGTGCTTCCAGGCGCACGTATAGCCTTAATTCCATCTACCTGGCCAGCATCCTCGCTATTAAAAAAATCTGCCGAGCCTACATAAGCTTCTACCTCATGTGTGCGATTGTTAATAACCATTACCGCTGCATTGCGTATGCGTTGACTATACAAACGCTTAATATAGTTACCTACTAGTTGCTCTACTTTTCGTTGTTTATTAAGTAGTAAATTGGTTTTAATAATGGGGGAGTTGGGGTATTTTTGTTTCATCCGATAGGAAAAATGAGGAGCCATTTTGGGTGCATCTTTTCGCTTGGCATTAAGGGCTTCTTCTAGTGCATCGCTAATAGCCGTATCGTCAAAAATTTGAGCTGTTTTAAAACGATTTAACCATTTATTGCGCTCGGTTAAAATAGCAGTATTATGTTTGCCCAACCGCAAAGATGTAGGGCGATTAGGGATAATAGATAAAGCAGTAATTTCGGCAAGAGATAGATTGTTAGGAGCTTTATCAAAAAATAAAACCGAAGCCGATTTTACCCCTTCAATATTTCCTCCATAAGGAACTAGGTTGAGGTAGAGTTGCAAAATTTCGTCTTTACTATAATACCATTCCAATTGCAAAGCCCTAAACATTTCGTTTATTTTATTGCTATAAGTACGGTTTTTAGGAGCAAGTAAACGAGCTACTTGCATGGTAATAGTACTAGCTCCAGATGTGCGCTTTTGTTTAGTAATATTTTTAAATAAAGCCCTAGAAATGGCAATGGGATTAATGCCAAAATGCTGGTAAAAATATTTGTCCTCCTTAAAAATAATAGCTTTTTGTAGCTGAGGCGTAATTTCGTCTAATTCCGTCATCATTCGCCATTTATCATCGTGCGATAAATAGGCATGTATAATATTGCCTTTTTTGTCGGTAACAATTTGAGAGTAGGGAACATTTACCTGTAAAGGAAAAAGGAGGTTTAAAATAAACAAAGCAGGAAAAAATAGTAAAATAGCTGCGGCAATCCATTTAGCTATTTGCACTAAAATGGATTTTTTGGAAGACTTTTTGGATATGTTTTTATGATTCATCTGCTACAAGGAGTATAATTTATGGAACTGCCTTTCGAGATTTTTAAGAAGTCTTATGGAGTTTTACGGTCTGTATTTTAGAGGAGTTCCAGCATGAAATTCTATGACTATTAAAAACACCATAAGGAACTGACCGCTAACAATAAGCAGAGTAAATACTTAAATACTGACTGCTAAAAAAAACGCATTATCATTTCCAAATACTTCGCATCTACTTCCGAAAAATCATTCAAGGCTGTACTATCAACATCTAAAACGAGTAAGGTAGTTCCATCTTTCACCAAAGGCACCACAATTTCCGATTTTGACAAGCTGCTACAAGCAATATGCCCAGGAAATTGTTCTACATCGGGTACTACAATTGTTTGCTGTTGCGTAGCACAAGCCCCACAAACGCCCTTGCTAAACGGAATACGGGTACAGGCAACAGGACCTTGAAACGGACCAAGTACCAACTCATTAGGGTAGGAGGGGAGATGACGGTAAAAGCCTATCCAAAAAAAGCCAAGCACTTCTTTTAAAACGGCTACTACATTCGCCATATTCGCAATCGGATCTTTTTCCGAATCAATTAAAGCTTTAATTTCGGGTAATAATTGTTCGTATTTTTCTTCTCTGGAAAGGTTGGTGTCAATGTGTATCTCGTGCATGTTTTTTTGTTTGTAGAAGGTGTTTTTTAGTAAAAGTTATTTTCGTAGAAGGTAGAAAGTAAGGGTTGATAAAATCAAAAATAGAAATACTTATCATGTCTAAATTTTAACTATGCAAAATACTTAAAATTGGATGAGCTGGGGATATAGATTTTTTGGATGCTAAATTTAAGGAGCAATTATCAAATCATAAATAATAGTTAATATCTAAAAATCAAAAATCAAAAATC
>JAHDBT010000256.1:0-2458 GCA_020630215.1 Bacteroidota bacterium | reverse complement strand
AAAAATCAAAAATCAAAAATCCAATCATCTAATCGTTAGCATATCAAAAAACAAAAGAAATCCTCCTAGCATTAGCAGGAAAAAAATCAGCAATCAAATTTCAAGAATCAAAAATCAAACCTCTCAATATAGGCATATCAAAATGTTAAATTCTAAATCTTCGGTCTTCAATTTTAAATGAAAAATTAATCTCGTTCTTCTTTCAATTCTTCCAAAGCCAAAGTCAGCCCTTCCCAGTTTTCCATTTCGGCTTCCAGTTGTTTTTTTGCATCGGCATATTCTTGTATTACCTTGTTAGGATTTTCGTGGCTTGTATAAAAGTTGGGGTCGCCCATTAGCGTACCAAAATCGGCAATTTTTGTTTCTAGCGTATCAATTTGGGTTTCGCTTTTACTTACTTGATTGCTCAATTTACGAATGCGTTTTTCTAATTGTTTTTGCTTTTCTCGAAGTTGAATGCGTTCTTGTTTAGATAAAATGGCCGCTTTTGCGGCAGGTAATGCAGTACGGTTATTCATGCCAATATCATCCATCGACTCCATTTGTCGAGCTTTAAGGAAATCGTATACATCACCAAAGTGTTGTTTAATATTTTTGTTTTTAAACTCGTATACTTTATCCGTTAGTCCTTCTAAAAACTCTCTATCATGCGAAACAATAATGAGCGCACCTGTAAAATCTCTAAGGGCTTGTTTAAGGATATTTTTAGCCTGCATATCGAGGTGATTAGTAGGCTCATCGAGTATGAGTAGGTTAACGGGTTCGAGCAGCATTTTAGCCAAAGCCAAACGAGATTTTTCGCCACCCGAAAGTACTTGCACCTTTTTATCAACAGCTTCGCCGCTAAATAAAAACGCCCCTAAAAGACTGCGTACTTTCAAGCGCATATCGCCACTGGCTACATCATCAATTGTTTGGAAAACGGTTCGGTCGCCATCTAGGTTTTCTGCCATGTGTTGTTCAAAATAACCCACATCCACATTGTAGCCAATTTCCATTTTGCCTGTATAGTTTTCCTTGTTGGTAATAATTTTGGTGAGGGTAGTTTTACCTTCCCCATTTTTGCCAACAAAAGCTACTTTTTCGCCACGTTCTAACATAAAGTTAAGGTCTTTTAAAATTTCGTGTGGACCATAACTTTTTCCTAAGTTTTCAATATTTACCACCACCTTTCCCGAACGAGGAGCTTCTGGAAAACGAAATCGTATGGAGTCTTTCTCTAAATCATCGACCTCAATAATTTCTGTTTTTTCTAATTTTTTGATAAGCGTTTGGGCAAATGTAGCCTTGTTCTTTTTGGCTCTAAATTTATTAATTAGCTTTTCGGTTTCTTCAATTTCCTTTGCTTGCCGTTTAGCAGCATTTATTTGTTTGGCTTGTCGTTCTTTACGCAATTCTACAAACTTAGAGTAGGAGGTACGGTAATCGTACATTTTTCCATTAACTAGCTCTACAGTTCGGTTAGTTACCTTATCCAAAAAAGCACGGTCGTGCGAAATGAGTAATACGCCGCCAGGGTAATCGCTCAAAAATTCCTCTAGCCAAATAATAGATTCGATATCGAGGTGATTGGTAGGCTCATCAAGGAGTACATAGGTTGGTCGGCGCAACAGAATTTTAGCTAGTTCTACCCGCATTTGCCAGCCGCCACTAAACTCACTCAACGGACGGTCGAAATCGCCATTAACAAAGCCCAGCCCTTTTAATATTTTTTCAATATCTTCTCTCATTGTTAAGCCGCCCATGCGCTGTAAATGCTCCTGCGAGTCGCTCAATTTATCGAGCAGTTTAAAATACGATTCCGATTCATAGTCCGTCCGAATACCTACCTCTTCGGTTATGGCATCAATTTGTGCTTGCATTTGTAGCACCTCCGAAAAAGCTGTTGCAGCTTCTTCGTACACACTTTTGGTATGTTTTACAAACAACTCCTGTGGTAAATAACCTAGTGTTGTTTTATTATCCATGCTTACATCGCCTGTCTCAGGACGTATTTCATCAATGAGCACCTTTAACATGGTAGATTTACCCGCACCATTTTTGCCCACCAAACCAATTCGGTCTTTAGGGGTAATAGCATAAGAAATACCATTAAACAAAAACTTGCCGCCGTATTGTATAGAGATATTGTTTATCGAAATCATGTTCAAATAATTGCTAGTAAAAGATGAGTGAACCTACTTCTTTTCAATCTGCTAAGTTATAACCTTTTAGGGAGAATTGGAAATTTGATTTTTTGTGGAGAGGATAAATAGGAGAATAGATTTTATTTTAATTGGAAGTAAGTTTGCTTCTATAGTAGAAAAGATTTATTTTTAGGCGTTTGGAGGATATTTGTTAGCGACAAAATTACCTGAAAGAACAAGATGGATTTTTTTTAGCTAAATAAGGAGTTAAGATGCCTTTAAAATGTAATGAATTGGAAGATAATAAGTTATATCGTAAAAAAGGTACTGTA
>JAHDBT010000255.1:5278-9936 GCA_020630215.1 Bacteroidota bacterium | reverse complement strand
AATTAATTTATTTTTACTCAAATGATCAACTTATGAAAAAACTATTAATCCTTTTGTTTGCTTTAGGGTGTATTACCCAGCAGGCAAACGCACAATGTACGGCAACTTCGCCCAATGTTGAAATTACTATTGAAAGTATTACTATTGATCCTTCATGTTCAACTATAGAGGATCCGCCGCTAAATACTGCCATAGAACCTTCCATTTCTATTAATGGAACCGTATTTACTTTTCAACCTTCTAATTCAGCAGATGGGGGAGGACCTATTTCCTCAAATGCTGTACCTGGTACTTATGCTGTTAGTGATGGCGATTTAATTGATGGATGTGCTAGCTCTACTACCATTGGGATTGGTGCAGCAGGTGGTTCTACAATGGTACCCGTAAATGTTGAAATATGGGAAGAAGATGGTTGTGGTACTTGTGGTTTTGGTACTGGAGGGACTTGTAATGATGACTCTGATTACGCTAACTTAGGTAGCGTAAATGTGGATATCTCACAACCAACGGGTTCTTTCAGTTCAGGATGTTTTACTTTTGATTATTCTGTAGATTGCCCTCCACCGTGTGATCCAACTAATTGTACAAATGATGTGTCTATTACCTTTACATCTGTAGATACAGGCAACTGTGATGGAGATGCTATTACAGCTCCTGCATTAGAAGCTTCTATTCAAATTAATGGAACTACTTACGAATTTACAGTTGATGAAAATAATGGTTCCAATACGCTGGTCTCTACTGCTAATGAAAATTGTGCAGGTACGGTCAGCATACCTTTTGGCGTGCAGCCTCTAGGAACAACTTCCATTGCTCTAGGCGGTATAGAAGTATGGGAAGAAGATGGTTGCGGTAACTGTTCGTATGGTACTGGAGGAACTTGTAATGATGATGCCGATTATGCAGGTGGAGTATCTCATACCATCGACTTAACCCAAATTGGCGGTTCTATCTCGGCAGGTTGTTTTACCTTTAACTACGATATTAACTGTACGTCTATTTGTTGTTTATCTGCTGGCGCTACGGCTGGTACACCAACTTGTGCAGGCGATAATGCAATCTTCAATGTATCTTTCAACACCTCTGATACCCCTACAACTTACGAGGTATTTGACCAAACAAATGGGGTGGTTATTGGCACAGGTATGAGTTCACCAATTGCTGCTACTGTAGTAGGTCCTACTACCGCCGGTCCTATCGATATTATTGTACGTGACCAAGCAAATCCGGGCTCTTGTTTAACACCTGTTATTCAAGTAACCTTACCAGAATGTCCTGTAACGGTTACCTGCCCAACCATTACCTCTATCACATCTGATGCTACTGGCGACCAATGCCAAAGCGCAAATCCAGTTGTAACTTATACTTTAGTAGCTAGTAGTGGTACTTTAGGTACTGACTATACGATTACTTGGTTTGAAGATGGTGCTGCATTAAGCACAGTTGTTGATAATGGAAATGGTACTGCTACCTGGACAGCTAATGCAACAGGTTGTGATAATGATGTAGAACCTAATGTAAGCGCACAATTAACTTGTACAGCTAATAGTACTACTAGTCCTTTAGCGTCTAATACTACTACTCCTGCTATTACCGTATTCCCTGTACCTGATGCAACTGCAGTAACGGTAACAAAAGATGACGATGTTTGTAATTACACAATTGCACATCCATGTACTGGCTTTACTGTAAGTCCTACTAGTACTACAGCTGCCCCAGGCGACGCTGCTACTACTATTAGTGTAACTGTAGCATCTGCTGTAGGTTGTGATGATACCTTCGCTGCTCCTGTAGAAGCTTGTACCCTTCCTTGTGGAATCACTGATGGTACTTGGTCTAAGTAACTTCTAGTTTATTTATTATTAAACCTTTAAAAAAATTAGATGTTATGACATATAAAATTCAGAAATTATTTCAATTAACAGGTCTCATACTCTGTATGATGGCAATCCCAAATTTGGTGTTTGGCCAAACTTGTGATTTCACCGTCAACAATACAGGGGCTACAGGTGGCGACACCGAGTACTACCTTGTATTAGATGCAGGTGGAATGATAGACCAAGTAATAGCGGGGCCGGGACCGGCCAATATAACCGCAGCAAGCGTCGGTAGCGTTACCGAAGTCTTGCACCTTGTTTACGATTCAAGCAACCCTCCTACTAATGTTCCTCCTGTAATAGGAGACGATCCTACAGCTATTAATGGCTGTACGAATAACTTTTTAGGCAATTCTCTTTTATTAGAATGCCTTTGTGCCGATGGCGAAATTACCGCTACCTATACGCCTGGTGGTGGCGATACGCAAATCTACTACCTAGTAGATCCTGCTAATGGCAATATTTTAGATAGCGGTGCTTCTAATACCTTTGGTACTGATGAAGTGGCAGGCGATTACTTTATCTATGCTTTAAGCTACGATAGTACTAATCCGCCAACTACGCTACCTACTACTAATCTTAGCGAGTTTTCGGCAGATGGATGT
Organism: Bacteroidota bacterium; assembly: GCA_020630215.1. Lineage (GTDB taxonomy): Bacteria > Bacteroidota > Bacteroidia > Chitinophagales > UBA2359 > JAHDBT01. Next base: position 7,454 of record JAHDBT010000255.1, on the reverse strand, counting down.
TACAATCCTGACTTTTTACAAAGTCCTTTCTGTGTACAAAAAATCGACTGTTGTACCATTGCTGGTATGATAGACCTTGACAGTCCTTCTTGTAGTGGACCTAATGGCGACTTACAATATCCTGTTACACTTACTGGTACGCAAGGAACAGTAACCTGGTCTACAGGACTTGCTACTTCGAGTGTAACCGATAATGGTGGTGGTGCTTATACCTTCGCCCTTGCTGCAGGTACCATGGATATGGTAACTTTCTTTGATGACTTAAATGCTGGAGTAACTGATTGTTCGATTGTATTTATGGCAGATGTTACCAATTTAATTTGTGATGATACAGGCAATCCTGCTTGTTTAAATCCTCCAACAGTACAAGTTGATTACAGCACCTTAGATTGTGATGCTGGAACCAATGATGTTACTTTTGATGTAATTGTTACTGGTGCAAATACCTACAATGTAGATATTAATGGTACAGTTACCGCTGGCGTTACTGCTGGTACGGCTACTTATACAGCCGTTGGTGCAGCTAATACCGCTATTACGGTAACGGTTACTGATGCAACAGCAATGCCTGGTATTACTTGCGAAGCAGTAGAAACGATTCCTGCATTAGCAACATCATCTTGTCCTAACCCGCCTGGTTCGCAATGTGATTTTGATATTTTCTTAGATTACAGCACGCTTACTTGTGATGCTACGAATACAACACTTACGGCAACCTTAGTTATTGATAATGACTTAGACGGCGATGGTACACCTGCTGGTTCGGGTGTGTATGATGTAACAATTAATGGTGTAGTAACGCCAGGCTTAGTAGTAGGTGCTAATACCATTACTTTTGCCGCTGGTACTGCTTTAACTATTGATGCGGTTGATGCCAACTTTGTCTCAGTTCCTTGCGCGGCAATAAGCACAATTACTGCCGCTGCTAATCAGCTTACTTGTCCTAACCCACCAGCTGCTACTTGCGATTTTGATATCGCATTAGATTACAGCACGCTTGCTTGTGATGCAACAAACACAACGCTTACAGCAACCTTAGTTATTGATAATGACTTAGATGGTGATGGCATTCCTGCTGGTTCGGGTACCTATGATATTGATGTGAACGGTACAATTGTAAGTGGTGTAACTGGTGCAAATACCATTACCTTTGCTGCTGGTACTGCTTTAGCAATTACGGTTACTGATGCTGGATTTATTGCAACTCCTTGTTCTGCAATGAGTACAATTACTGCGGCTGCTAATCAGCTTACTTGTCCAGATCCACCTGCTGCTGCTTGTGATTTTGACATTGCTTTAGATTACAGTACGCTTGCTTGTGATGCCACAAACACAACGCTTACAGCAACCTTAGTTATTGATAATGATTTGGATGGTGATGGCATTCCTGCTGGTTCGAGTGTGTATGATGTAACGATTAATGGTACCTTAACGCCAGGCTTAGTTGCTGGTGCTAACACCATTACATTTGCTGCTGGTACTGCTTTAACTATTGATGCGGTTGATGCTAATTTTGTAGCAACGCCTTGTGCAGCAATGACTAGTATTAGTATTGCAGCTAATCAACTTACTTGTCCTAACCCACCAGCAGCCACCTGTAGCTTTGGTCTTGCATTAGATTACAGCACCATTACCTGTAGTGGTGATAATAGCACCATTACCGCTACACTAATGATTGATAATGATTTAGATGGCGATGGTATTCCTTCTGGTTCGGGTGTATATGATATTGATGTAAACGGCACTATTGTAAGTGGCGTTGTAGGTGCTAATACCATTACATTTGCAGCTAGTTCGGCATTAACAGTAAATGCGACTGATGTTGGAGCTATTTCAACACCTTGTTCAGCAACTAGTACTATTTCCTTAACCGCAGCACAACTTACTTGTCCTGATCCTCCTGCTGCTACTTGTGATGTAGATATTGCTTTAGATTACAGTTCTCTTTCTTGTACATCGGCAACAACAGTAACCGCCGATTTAATCATTACGCCTGCCGCAGGTACGGGTAGTGGTGTGTACACGGTAGATGTAAACGGTACTTTAACAACAGGTGTAGCTGCTGGTACTACTACCATTACGCTTCCTGCTGGTACGGCTACTACTATTACAGTATTAGATGCAGGTTTTATTGCAACACCTTGTACGGCTAATCAAACGATTAGTTTAAGTGCAG
>JAHDBT010000255.1:0-5178 GCA_020630215.1 Bacteroidota bacterium | reverse complement strand
CCGCCTCCTGCAGGTACTTGCGATGTGGATATTACTTTAGACTACAGCACGCTTTCTTGTACATCGGCAACAACGGTTACGGCTGATTTAACTATTACGCCAGTTGCTGGTTCGGGTAGTGGCATGTACACCGTTGATGTAAATGGTACTTTAACAACTGGATTGACAGCGGGTGTTACTACCATTACGCTTCCATCTGGTGCAGGTACAACTATTACGGTTATAGATGCTGGCTTTATTGCGACACCTTGTACTGCTAATCAAAGCATTTTCTTAAGTGCAGGAGAGCTTGATTGCTCAGGCTGTACAAGCTTCCCTTGTCCGCCTACAGGTGGCACTTGCGATATTAATGCAGCACTTGATTTTAGTACTTTAATGTGCGACGGTGCTGGAAATGTTACAGGTGATTTAATTATTACCAATACAGGCGGTTCGCAAAGCAACTTTGAAGTAGATATTAACGGAACCATTACAACAGGTGTAGCTGGTAGCAATGCCATTACCATGCCTGCGGATGTAGCGGTGAGTATTGTAGTAACCGACCTCGACTTTATTGCTACGCCTTGTGTAGCTACTGCGGTTGATATGACGGCTGCTCAATTAACTTGTGATCCTAATAATCCTGATTATCCTACTCCACCTGCTGGGGTTTGCGATATTGGCGAAGATGTAACAGGCGTTTCTGGTATTACGGTTAGCGAACCTAACTGTAGTGCGGATAGCCAAACCTACACAGTGGATATTGTAATTACTAGTGGTACTTATGATATAGTAGTAGGCGACGCAAGTGCAAATGTTAGTGTAACGGCAGCAGGTGTGGGTACGTATACGTTTAACTATACCTCTGGTGATACTTACGACTTAACTGTTACCGACCTTAACTTTATTGCAACTCCTTGTGTGGTTCAATTTACGGAAACAAGCTTCTTCTGCTGTAACCCAATTGGAGGTGCGATTAGTACCGACGTTACAGAAGCATGTGCAAATGGTACAGTAACAGCTACCGCTACTGGATTTAATCCTGATACCGCTACTTATACGGAAGAGTATTTAGTAGTAGACCCAGTAAGTAATACTATTGTAGACCGTAATGCTACGGGTGTATTTACAATGGTAAACACAGGTGTTACTACGCTTACTTACGATATTTATTCGTACAACTATAAAACGATAGATGGCGAACCAGTTCCTGCCTTAACAGTTGGTACGGCGTTCCCAGGAGCGAATGGTATTAATAATGGTATGCCTCCTCCTCCTTGCTACGAAATTACAGGCCCTGCTACGGTAACGGTTTATCCATTACCAAACATCCTTTCTGATCAGCAACCTACTATCGAAGTTTGTTCTAGTGAAGCAGCTGTAATTTACCTAAGCTCTGATGTTGCAGATACGGTATTTGATTGGACAGGCGATAATGGTTCGAGTGGTACAGGTGATGTTGTAGATATACCTACTAACTTAGGTACAACAAATACAGTGATTACTTATACTATTAATGCAACAGGTCCAGCACCTTTATTCTGTACTAATTCTACCACGGTAGCTTATACAGTATATCCTGGTCCTCTAGCAGATCCATTTGTAACAACACCACCAATAAATGGCTTTGATATTGCCTGTACAGGTGGCTTGGTTGAATTAGAGGCTGGTGCCACTGGTGGCGACGGTAACTATACTTACGAATGGAGTACAACAGAAGAGTTTAGCCCAATAACAGGTGTTAAAGCAGGAGTATATCAATTAACAGTTACTGATGGAAACGGTTGTTCTTCCGTTGCTACCATTGAGGTAACAGAACCACCACTATTACAATGCCCATTAGCATTAACAGATATTAGTTGTATTGGTGCTGATGATGGAGAAGCTACCGTAACACCTACTGGTGGTGTACCAAACTACACAATAGAATGGACAGGCCCTGGAGGCCCTTATACAGGGACTACTATTAGCAACCTAGCACCTGGTGCTTATGATTTATTAGTAACAGATGACAACGATTGTACATGTACCCAAAGCTTTATGATTGAGGCACCAACATCATTAGTAACCAACTCGTTTGGAGCTAATAACGATTTTGAAGGGGAGAATGGTGGTATTGGTACTTACTATTATAATGTTCATACTCTTGAAATAATGGGCGGTACTTTACCTTACCAACTTGAATGGGATAAAGAAGGTTACGTTCGTCACTCGATAGAGTTTGTAGATAACGATGGTGATGGGGAATCTGATGGTATTATCGTAACTATTATTTACTCAGACAATGCAAACTGGGAAGTATCTGTTACAGACCTTAGCGGTTGTGGAACAACAGATGAAGGCGATTTAGTATTTAGTAACAACGACATGGAAGGTTCTGGAGATGTGAACACCATTTTAGATATTGATAACTACACGACTACTGCTGATACTGATAGTGCAACAGGTAGTGGAACGGGTAGTGTTACTATTAATCCTACTGGTGGCGATTGTGGCGGTGCTTATACTTACGTTTGGGGAGGCCCTGGTGGTTATACTGCTACTACACAAAATCTAACAGATATAGATTCTGGATGGTATACGGTAACGGTTACTTGTGGCGACGAAGCTACTATTGGTTGGTACTGGGTTGAACCAGGACGTAGAGGTAGAGGAAAAATTAATGGTAGTGCATTAACGGCTTATCCTAATCCGTTTAATAGTGCAACTACTATTGAGTTTGAAGTTGCTGAAACGACAACTGCTAAAGTAGATGTATTTGCTATTGACGGTTCGTTAATTGCCAACATATTTGATGGCAATGTAAGTGCTAATACGCCTTATCAGGTAAGCTTTAAAGCCAACGATTTACCAAATGGTTCCTATATTGTTAGATTGGTAGCTGCTAATGGTAGTGTACAAACTAGCAAATTAGTAATTACACGCTAATACCGTACAGGTAATAGATTTTAATAAGCTATAAAATTCAAATCCCCTTTCATTAATTTTAATGAAAGGGGATTTTTTTTTTTTTTGATTTAATTTGTAAGTGGCAAGTCAACTCAGCTTAACCCCTGTTGATATTGTAGGCCGGCCCAACAGTAAAGGTTTTCGTGGCATAGGTCTTGTAATGCGTTAGCAGGTAAAAACAGTTTAGCCGTTTAACAATTTAGCATTAAGTGTGTGGGGTTACCTACGCAATTTAGGTTAAAGTTAATAGGGTGGGCTATACCGTTTTATTTACTTTCTAAGTTCGGCAATTTTTTCTACGAGCCATTTTCGTTCTACAATAAGTTTAACTTTTTCTATTTCATCTAATAGGGCATCGTGTGGTTTTTTACCACCTTGTTTTATACGGTTGAGCTTTTTAATAAAGTTAATAAAATTTTGAAAAGCTTTATGGTTGTATTCCGAGATATTGGACTTATTTCGCATTAGGTAAATACGCAATGCTTCAATAGCAGATTTAAGGGGTTCGCTTTCGTTTAGTTCGTAGTAAGTACAGATAAGTAAGGTTTTGTGGGTAATATGGTAATAGCTATCTTCAAAAATTACTTGGTTAAGGTGTATTAGAGCTTCTTCAAAGTTTTTTAAGCCAAAGTGTAAGAAGGCAAAATTATAATGATAGCCGCCTTCCTGTTTGTCTGGATGTACTCGGTCCTTATAGTTTTCAATAAATTGTTTTGCCCATTCAAACTCTTGGAGCCTAACGGCGGTAATGGTAATATTGAGATAATAATAATGGAAGTTATCCATTATGTGCATGTTTTCTGCAAGCATTTCTTTGTAAAGTGCAAACAAATGTTCATAATATACTTCTTCGCTACTTTTTATTTTTTTAGCGCAATAATTACACAATGCAGCATAAATTTGATGGCGTTCCATTACTGGCAGCACTTCAGGATGTTGATGTAATAGTTTTTTTAATTCCTGAAAATTATCCTGTTCTTGTGGGGCTTCATCCCTAAGCAATAAACATAAGTGATAATAAAGTTTTACATAGGGTTCTTGCCCAATTTCCGAATCCTTAGAAAAAGAGAGTACCTCATTGAGTAGGTTAATTCGATAATCCTTATCAACAACATGTTGCCTATTCATACTTGCCGCTACGTATAACAATTTAGAAGCAATATAAAATAAATCGAGTTTATTCATCAGGTCTTGTAAACCTGCATTTAGTGTTCTATTATCAGTCGTAATTTTATGTTGAAAAGACATGTTAGAAAACTGGAACATGTAGTAGTAGTAGTCAGTGCCTCTAACTTTTTGTTTTTTATCCTTTTTTCTAATACTTTCTAATTTTTTATGGAAAATATTATTAAGCCTTCGTTTCAAAAGGCTTTCTAGCATTAACTCATTACGCAGTTTACTTTTATTATCATTTTCCAATTCTATAATTACAAAAAAATCTTCTATCAATTTACTCAATTGCGACATTAATGCTCTTAGGGAGGAGTCTTTCGATTTCTTTTCAGGGAATAGTTTTCTAAAAACAACCTCTTTATCTAAGGCACGACTTTGGTAGTCCTCTTTTTTATAAGCGGGATATTCTTTTTGAATTAACTCGAAAAGAAGAACAATGTTTTCGCTTTTATTATAAAAAGGCGAACGCAGAAAAAGATCAAATTTATTAAGATCTTTACTACTCATTGTTTTAAGCATTTCCATTAATTTACTTCCTAGCATACTAAGTACCTACTATTTTACAAGCTATTTTAATTTGAAATAACATCAAAAATATATTGATAGTTATAAAAAAAATTCAATTAGGGTCTGTTCGTTTTGCGTATCAAGTTACGAAAAAACTTCAGGTTAACGCAATTACTATACAAATAATAATATTTTAGCACAAGTTTGTAATTAAACATGTTAAAAAACATTAATAAAATTTGTTATTTACAACCCGTTTATCCAATAAAGGAAAAGTACTTGATACTTTACAGTGGTGTAGCAAAGCGGAACCGTCTATGGGATGGTGAAAAAATAAATTTACAAACTTCCGCAAAGAGATTTTCTAATAGACAAGGCGCAAAATAGGAGCGTGCGACTTTTGCGATAGCAAAATAAATATCCCTTTGGATATTTAAGCTAAGAGAACCGCTTGCGGATAAATAGCAGCGCTATTACGAGTATTTGTAACGCAGGATATTGGGAAATATCGAAGTGGAAAATGTAAATTTATTTATTCTCCATCCCTATATAGCAAGTCCCCGCTATTAT
>JAHDBT010000254.1 GCA_020630215.1 Bacteroidota bacterium | reverse complement strand
AATGTTATTACTAGTTTTTTTACTACAAAGTAGGTTATTTATGTGTTATTTAGTTAAAAATAACAAAGTCAATGCCAAAGGGGGAGCTTATCCCAAGTTGTGTGGATAATCCCCAGCTTTCTATTTCTTAATAGTTAAATGGATAAATGGGCAAATTGTTTTACCTGCTAAGGAAAAAACTGTTCGAGGCTTAATTATGGTATAAAAAAAGCCCCTACCAAATGGCAGGAGCTTAAAACTAAATTCTGGGAATAAAATATTGAATTGAATTTTTCTTTATAAGACTGCCCCTACTAAATAGAAGTAGGGGGCTAAAATCTCATAAAAATAGTAAAACTACTTTGGTTGTAACCAGTTTTTTTGTTTTGATAAAAAATGCTCTACTCGTTTCTACTCCATTTAAAAGGCAATAAATATTTAATTAACTAGCCAATACAATTACTTTAATTACCCATTAATATAGCAGCTGGCAAACATCGTCCACAAGCATTAAATCCCATTCGTTGAGGAAATTGACAGGTAAGTTGTAACTCATCTACTTCGTAGGTTCCTAATCCCCAACGTTCTACTCCAATAGCTAAGTTAGTTACAAGCATTAAACTATCTTACTATCTTCTTTGAGCAAGCCTTTATTTATGTATTCGTGCAAATTACACGTTTGTTCTATTAGGAGATAACAAAAACTGGACAATATTAATGGAAAAAGCACGCTCCCAAAACACACAAAAAAGCCTCAACACATTACAAATCAACTATTTAAGAAGTTAAAAACACTTGTTCTAAATAGCAGTGAAAAGCCCCCACTAAACAGTGGGGACTTACAAATTCCAAGAATGAGCAAATTTGATGCTTGTATTAGTTAGTTTTAGTAATCGTCATTGGAATACAAACTGGCGCAGGACAAGTAACACACTCCACCCCTACTAAAATTACAGGGCAACACATTTGGTTGGTACACTCCTCTCCTAGTATGCCGCCATCAATCGTATAATTATATATCCCTGGTATAGCAGTAGTATAAGTTTCGGAGGTTGCTCCATCAATAGCAACTCCATCTAAGTACCATTGGTACGAAGCATGTCCTGTTTCGGCAGTAATGGTAATGGTTTGGCTACCATCCTCACAAATTTCTACTGGTACACTTACACAGGCAGTATCTTCATTGTTTGTGGGGTCCTCGTCGTCTTCATTAATGCTTACGCTTGCGGTGTTGATAAACACTCCTCCTTCCGTTAATGTTATGGTAATATTTAAAGTAGCTACTTCCCCATTTGCCATATCACCAATGGTCCATATACCTGTGGCATTATCAAAAGTTCCTGCGCTGTCGTCGCTTACATATACGGAGCCATTTGGTAGTACATCCGTTACAGTTGCACCTGTTACGGCATTGCCATTATTGGTAACCGTAAGGGTAAAAATAACATCTGTATCTACAGGAACTTGGGCTTGGTTAACCGTTTTATCTAAGGAAACGTCGTAGCAATCAGGATCAATAGTTACCGTAATACAATCGCTTTCAAAAGCACAATCGCCTCCGCTACAAGTAGCTATTTCGGTTACCATTGCTCTATAATAAGTTGCTTCACTTATTGCCATTGGCGTATAGGTGGCAGCTGTAGCACCATCTATATCTGTAAATCCTTCGGTACAGCTTGTGGTACTCATTTGCCATTGAATATTGGTAGCAGTAGTTGTTATACTCAATTCGCTTGGAGCAGTTCCGCTACAAACTGCTTGGTCGGCAGAAACTGTCATTTCGGGGGCTTCTAAAATTTCTACATTAAAATTTAATTCAAAAGCACCACATTTGGGGTAGTTTTCTAAACCATCAGAGCCTTTGGTAAAGCTGTAACAACCAGGCGCAATACCAGCAGAAATACTTTGGTCGCAATCATTATAAACTGCTGCTGCGGCGGCATCAACAGGTGTCCATTGCCCTTCACAAACTACCCCATCGCATGGAAATAAATCGTTTAAGAATAGTTGGTCATTACTGCCAGAAAAACAATAGGTTTGGTTGATAGTTTGACGGTTGGGAGATGGACAGCATTCTTTTAAAATACCAACTGCTTTGGCATCACCCGATTGTGGCACACCGCCAGGTAAAGGAGTTAAGGTTGCCGCATCAACAACGGCGAGGCATTGTACCTGTCCACCTACATACAAAAGTCCATTATTATAAATAATGCCTCCTCCCGAAACAATACCTCCATCAGCAGGATCGCTATCACAGTATTCTGCTACAAAGCTACCACTTCCATCATATTTTTGAATACAGGTGACCCCTGAACCGTAAGCAATAAAATAGATATTACTTGCCTCATCCGAAGTTACGCCTACTACATAATCATCATAGCTTCCATTGGCTTTGATAGTGGTATTATCTATAAAGGCATTATAGCATGTACCATCAATAAAATCTTGCTCTGTCCAATTACAAATTTTATAAATGGCATGGCTTTCTAATTGCCAACGCCTAGAGGCATACATACAACCATCTGCACCTAACCAGAGTCCCCACACATTATTTCCATCATTTAAACACAAACTGCCAATTTCTGTACCTGTACATAAATCGTAGGATACAATTGTACCACTAGTACTAGTTGCATAAAGCGTATTCTTAATAGAAAAAGAATTAAAATAGGCATTTCCCAAAGGTATATGGTCTGCATTAATAACATCTCCATCACAATTTAATTTAAATACATCATTTGTGCTAGTACTACTGATGTATAAAAAACCATTTAGGTCTGAAGCAATACCATGTGGAGAAAGTATACTGCCCGCTAACCAAGGACTTCCAACTTCTGTTAAAATAGTTCCATCATTTTCATCTATTCCAAACTTATGAACTTCGTTATTTATATGGTCGTTTAGGTAAATGAAGTCATCACAACTACAAGAAGACACACAATCTTGTTCTTGTAAAGTGAGGGTATAATCTTTAAAACAATCACTGGTTCCATTAAAAATTCTAACCGTATAATCTTGCGAGCCTGTTGGATTTGGTAAAGTGCCAAACTGAATGGGCAAGGCAGCAAGATCGATAGCAGTGGCATTATTTATATCTGCATCGCCTGTGCTGTAATCGCTACCCATTATATAGTTATAGTGTGTACCACTATTAACCCCTGATATTTGGAGGTAACCATCATTATCGGGTACACCATTGGTACAGCTTGCAGCAAGCACATAAACAGTTGCGGCATCAACATCAGCACAAGTACAGGGAGAATAGCCAAATGCCAGGTTATCTTCACAGCCATTAGATTCTATTGCTATATCAAGAGTAGTACCTGATGGAATACCTGTAATTTGATTGCCTGTTATAGTGCCAGACGTTGTTGTTACATTTCCTACACTGCTAAATTCAACCGAATAAGTAGTTAAATCAGCAGAGCAAAAACGACTAGTTACTTCAAATGAGGGTGGAGGCGTTACCGTTAAGGTATAAGCTACTAATGCTCCCTTACAGTCTATTACAGGATCTAATATTTGGGCATAAACGGTAGTCGTGACAAATGGACTGGGCGTAAAAGTTTCACTATCTGCTACTACTAATTGTGTGCCCGCTGCATCTGAATACCAATTGACTTGATAAGTAGGATTGTCGATCTCAAATTGGTCTGGAATAAAGGCACCAAATAAATAGTCTATTAACTGTACCTCTTCACAATAAATAGCATTGGTACCAGGTCCATCTGCTGTAGGATTAGGTATGTCTGGACATTGTAGATTGTGCTTGTAGTTGTTAATTTTTAGGCTATTGCTTGCTACACCCACTTCTAATTCCCAGTCGCCGTCTATGCCAGTAATGTCATCAGAGGCGGCAACAGAAATGCCTAAATTTTCTTCTAATAAAGCCACCGCTGCTTTGCCCTTTTGCCCTTTAGCAAATTGGCAACCATAAATATTTAGGTGTTTTTTATCTTCTAGTAATTTACTTTCAATTAACCAATTTACCAGTTTTGTTCCTTCCAGCCATTCCTCTTCAATTAAAAGCTGCCCAGGTTTACCGTGAGTAACTAAATGAAAAACATCGTTGTTAATTTCCTTAATATTTTGCAAAAACGAATTTTTCTCTTGAACAGAATTATCGATAAATATTGGCGAAGATTGTTGAGTGCTATTGTAATTTTGACTATTAACATTATATGTAAATAGTAATAAAATCCCCCCCCAACAAAGGATTTCTTGTATTGCTCTAATCATGGAATAATTATTCATTATTAACCTATTTTAAGTGAAAATTCACATTATAAAGTTTTGCTCTATTACTTTTTCGCAAAAGAAGAGCAAAGGTTAGCTTAAACGAATAAAAACACTCGACACTTTTCTGCAAAAAAGAAGGGACAAAAAGCAACAAATACAATCTAACACATTAATAATCAATTATTTACTATCGTTTATTTTCTCTTTTTCAATTGCAACAAATCAAGACTTACACTAGTTATTACTATTATAAAAGTAGCATTGCTAGATTTATTTATTAATTTGCGGATTATTGTAGCTCCTAAGCATTAAGATTACATTTACGTTTCCTTTTATGGAGTAGCAATACTCCTATAAAACCATTTCACACCACATCCATATACCTATAAATTACACACTCAATGAATAACACGCAGTTTTTATTTAACCTTATACACGGTCTTAATCAAAGCGAAAAAAGGTTTTTTAGGTTATTTGCAAATCTGCATAATAACAAGCAAAACAAAAAATATATTATACTGTATGATTTAATACTTAAAACAAAAGAATTCAATGAGAAAATAATTAATAAGAATATAAATAAACATTTTAACAAAAAACAAATTAGTGCTATAAACAAAACCTTAGCACAACAAATACTCGATAGTTTACTTATTTATCATAAAGACAATTTACCTATTTATAAACATACAGCCGATTTATCTAAGGCTATTCTGCTTATTAACAGAAAGCATTATCAAGAAGCCAGGAGCTTATTAAAAAAGCAAACTAAAGAAATTAAGGAAAAGGAATATTATCAATTATCTTACGAAACACAAACAAAAAACATATATATAGACAGTATTCTGAATCATAGAGACCCTAACTTTTTTGAAAGGACGGAACAATCTTATGATTTGTTATTAGACAATCTTGAACAATTACAAGAAATTGTAAAAGCGAGAAAAGTACACAATCAAATAAGAACATTAGTATATAATAAATACATCCCTGCTAAAGAACAATATGAAAAAATTACTGCTATTCATCAAAACATCTCAAGAAGAATAGAAACAAAAGATATAAAAAGTAACGAAGCAAAGTTTTACTACTATCAAACCTTGGCGATGTGTTATAGCTCTTTCAACAACAATACTGAAAAATATATTTTATATTTAGAAAAATCATTAGTTTTGCTCAAAAAATATCCTTTTCTGTTTCCCAAAAATACTGCTTACATTTCTTTAGTAAACATTGCTAGTTTATATATTATAAATTCAGAGCACGCCAAGTTTCACCAAACAAGGATAGAATTAGAAGCTATTATTCTTAACTCGGAACCCCCTTATCAGGCAACTATTAGTTATTGGAAACATTTGCGCTTATTAGAGTATCATGAAACATTTATAGTTGAATTAAAGAAAGAACAATTACAAGACATTTATCATTTCATTGATCATACACCTACAATTTCTAAAGAACAAAAAACAGGTTTATCCTTTGCATTAGCTCGGTATTTTTTTGCATCCACAAACTATACACAAAGCCAAAAAATACTTACTAATGTTTTAGAAATAACATTAACAAATGACATGGGTTATTACTATGTAAGCATTAGAATAATGCATACTTTATGTTTCTATGAATTAAGCATCCCGAATTTAGCTGCTAGAGAAATATTATCTCTTAGAAGAAAATTAAAGAGAGAGGAAATGGATTTACCAGTACTAAATAATTTGCTTAACTTAATTAGTCTTATCATAAATGCACATACAGAAAACACCAAAAAAATTGAAGCAAAACTACATGAAATTACAACGCTGTTTGATGCCAATGCAGAAAATAAATTTTTTATTCAAAAACTAGTTTTTGTAAAACAATGGGCAGAAAAAAAACTTGCTTAAATTGGACTTGTTTATTTTAAGGGATGGTACAAAAATAAATTTCATGATTAAATAGAGTTTAATTTTTAATAATGGAAGCAGGTAAGCAAATAGTTGGCGGACATTGCGGACAAGCAGCAGGAGCAGAAGTAATAGGCCCTACAATAACACTTACACAAGCCACATCAACATCATCGGTGCATCTTGCCCATACGTCTATAGCACTTCCTCCGTAAACTGGGGCATCAGTACTCCAGGTTGTTCCTCCATCGGTACTCCATTCTAAAGTACTACCTGTACCACAAGGGGTATCTACATTCCAAATACCTGCTGTTTCTGGGTCGCAAATATTGTCGGTTACACTAACTACAGGGGCTGTGGGCGTAGTACAAGCAGGTGTACAATTAGGATCTATATTTACCGTAATACAGCCACTCTCAAATGGGCAATTACCTGTACTACAATCACCAGTAACATTAACAATGGCTCGGTAATAAGTAGTTGCAGAAATTGCTGAAGGGGTATAAGTAGCCGCAGTAGCGCCATCAATATCGGCAAAACCTTCGGTACAGGAAATTGTACTCATTTGCCATTGAATGTTGGTTGCTGTTGTGGTAATGCTTAGTTCAGCAGGTACGCCGCCACTACAGACCGTTTGGTCGGCAGTTATTGTTATTTCGGGTGCTTCTAAAATTTCCACATTAAAATTTAATTGGAAAGTCCCACATTTAGCATTATCTCCAGAACCATCGGAGCTTTTGGTAAAGCTGTAACAACCTGTAGCTATACCTGCTGAAATGCTCTGGTCACAATCATTATAAATGGCAGCTGAGGCAGCATCTGCAGCAATCCACACTCCTTCACAAATAGTCCCTCCACAAGGAAATAGTTCATTTAAAAATAATTGTTCATTACTGCCAGATACGCAATAGGTCTGGTCAATAGTTTGTTCACTAGGTGTAGGGCAACATTCTTTATTAATGGCTATACCTTTAGCTACTTGACCATTACCAGAGGGTGGATTGGGAAATCCCGTACCTACATAATTTAAATCAGTATCAAAAATAGAAATGCAATCTTCATCAGCACTCCCTGTGCCATTTGAGGTGTAAATTTTACCTGTTACTTCGCTATATACAATACCAATTGCATTGCTAAAAAACCCATCTGTTCCATCTCCTCCATCATTATCTATAATTGATTTGGCCAAAAGTACGCCCGAAGGACTGTATTTAAACAAGGTGGCTTTACTACTGGAAAAGAATGGACTAATAGCCGTATAAATGTTTCCTAAGGTATCGGTTGTTAAGCCAAACGGTCGTCCATCATCTGGTAGAAAACTATCTCCAACATTAGGCACACCTGTTCCCTCTTCAATGAAAGGAGTAATACATGCTCCCGAATTTATATCAGCCAAGGTTGCCTTAAAAATTCTTGGATCAGCAGCATCCCTATCAGCATAATAAATAGTATCTGTTCTTGGGTCTATGTAAAGCCCCCAGCTATTTACTACATTTTCAAAACAAATAGCTCCTTCGTAGTTACCCGTACATAAATTATATACTTCCACATCACTTGCAGTAGTTTCCTCTTTTTCATTAATAAATAAAATATTTCCAATACTTCCTATATTTGTTCCTCCTACATTAAGCACAAAGTCACTTTCGGGAAAAAGCGTTCCTTCGCAGGTTAATTTCCTTACATCTCCGTCTTTAGTTTCTCCTATATATAAATACCCATTTAAATCTGTGCCTAAACCATGCGGATTGCTGAACTGACTATCTGATAACCAAGGGTCGGTTCCATTCAATACTTCTGTAAGTGTTCCATCATTTTCTACTTTAAACTTATGCACAGCACCATTGTCCGTCTCATTTAGAAATATATACTCCTCACAACTGCAAACATCGCCTGTATCTTGAAGATTTGCAGGATAGTTTGATAAGTAAAGACTCCTTGTATTATCGCCAATCTCTAAGTCCCAATCACCATCAATTCCTGTAACATCATTAGAGGCAGCGATACAAAGACCTAAACTTTCTTCTAGGTAGTTTACTGCCAACTGCCCCTTTTCACCTTTTGCAAATTCACAAGCATATAATTGTATGTTTGTGAAAGCGGATAAATTTTGTGTTAGCAACCATTGGGCAATTTCTTGTGGATTTCTCCACTTTTCATCTATCAATAATTCGCCAGAGCGCCCATGAGTGAAAATATGAAAGCCCTCTTTTTGCTGCACCTGAAATGCAGCTAAAATATTTGATGCTTCTGCTACTTGTTTATCAATATAAATTTTTTCATCAAGGCTACTGCAAGCTTGAATACTAGCATTACACATAAGAAACAATAAAAATATTTTTTTCACTGCCCTAATCATGGAATAATTATTCATCATTTATCTAGTTTAAGTAAAAATTACGTTATAAGGTTTTGCTCTCTTACCTTCTTTGCAAAAAAAAGGCTAGAGTTAGGTTAGACGAATAAAAACACTCGACACTTTTTTTGAAAAAAAAGAAAATAAAAACCAAAAATATCATCTAAAATACTACTAATCAATTTATTAGATTTGGTTAACTTCTTTTTTCTAGTTGCAAAAGCTAATTATTTATACTAATTACATCTATTTTAAAAAGCAGTATTCATCGATTTAATTTATTAAATTCTTGAATAGTTTTAGCATTTAAATTCTGAAATAACACCTATATATTTTTATTTAGCTGCTAGAGAAATACTGTCGTTTAGAAGAAAATTAAAGAGAGAAGATGTTAAGCTACCAGCACTCGTTGATTTACTCAACTTTATTAGTCTGCTCATTAATTCGCAGCCGCACAATCAACAAAAGCTTAAAATAAATTTAAATAAAATGATTATGCTATTTAAAGCTAATCAGGATAATCAATCTTTTCAAGAAAAGCTTTTTTTTGTAAAGGACTGGGCAGAAAAAGAATTGGCTCAGATGGCTTCTTAAATCTTTCTAAAAAAACGACTTTCCTTCTTTACTGATGAACCAATAGTTTACTTACAAAAAAGCCCCTACCAAATGGGTAGAGGCTTCCAATAAATATTATTAGCTCCTTAAACTTTACCTAAATCAACTCCTCCAAAAACCTCCTCACCCCCTCCATATACGCCTCCGTATTCACCAATAAAATATCATTATGGTCACCTTCATCAAATAACAATAACTGTTTTGGCTCATTACTCCATTTATGTAAATTAATACCATGTTCAGCACTAACAAGGCTGTCGTTTTTAGTATGTAAAACGAGGGTGCTGCCTTGGTAGTTTTTTAATTTTTTCTCGTGGTTTAAATAATTATCAAAGGCTTCTTTAAATCGCTCATGATCCGTACCTAATTCGCCAGGATAGGCACGCATAAAAATACGTTCCGATACGTCGGCAATACCGCTTTCTAATATTAAGCCTTTTATTTGTGGAAATAACTCTACCGCATGTATCGCATAAATAGATCCTACGGAACGGCCAAATACAATCATATTTTCGGGATCTTGTGGTAGGGCGTTTACAATATGTCCTACATCGTTTAACATCTGCGCCAACATGGGTACGCCCTGCGACATGCCATAGCCTCGATATTCTGCTAGTAAACAATTGTAGCCCCATGCATTAAATATAGGCGGAAATAAACCCATATAATCTGGCACAATTTCGCCATTGCCATGAAAGTAAATAATGGTAGGGGCGGTTGGGCTGACTTCTTGGTAATAACAAGCCAAACGTATATCTGCATCTACTTGTACCCAAAATGGATGGTCGAAAAACTCTTGACGAGGGAAAAAATAACGCTCGGATACTAAGCGGTGGTCGAGTATTGGATGTTTCATATTTTTTTTGCTTTTGGTGTTTGTATTTATTATTTTGACACAAGCATTTATACTCAA
>JAHDBT010000764.1 GCA_020630215.1 Bacteroidota bacterium | reverse complement strand
TACTTTACTTTTTCTCGTTTATTACCAGCTTTATCTTAATTACCAAAACCGTTATCGAGAGTAGAAAATGGTAGTTTTTTGGTATTGGGTAGCGGGTATTTGGTATTGGGACGGCTGCGCTGCGCCGTTTTATGATTGACGACTAAAATTAAATGTAAGTAACGTTTAAAAAATAAATCCGACAATTTGTACGTAGAGGTTTTGTGCTTAGACAAGGCGCAAAACGCAGCCATAGCCTAAGCTACGGCGAGTATTTGCAACGCAGGATAAGTGCAAAAGATCAAGTAGAAATGACGGATTTATTTTTTATGCGTTACTAAAAATAACCATTCAACAATTTTGTCAAAATTTGTTCCCCTATCATTACGTCCTTTTTTAAAGAGTTAGTTTAGGGCTTTCTAGTGCAACTAGAAAGAACAATTCTTAAAGCTTGCCACCTCATAAAACGCATCCAATACCTTCTACAAAAGTACCTTCTACTAAAACCTACTCAATGCCTACTTTTTTAGAAAAAGCTTCAAATTCTGCTGCGGTTTTTAGGAGGTATTTACGTCGTTCGCTATCTTTTACTACTTCCTCAATAGGATTGGTATTGTGGGGCATATTTTCAAATGAAGGTTCATATCCGTCTTCTCCAACAGGGGCTTGCATCCATTGTTCGTTGCGTAGTAGGTAGCGGTTGTTATTTTCTACAAAGCACATTTGGTTGTACTTAAATTCGGGCAGCGTTTTTTCTCTATTATTGTACCAGTAGCTTTGCATTACCGAAGTAGATGTTTCGGGTTCTTCTACAAACGATTTGGCTTGTGGATCGCCACTAGCTTTTAAAATCGCTTCATAAATATCCTTTGAATTAACGGGTGTGTCGATGGTAGCTTTGCGTCGGTTATCGTGTGGCAGCCAAAACAGGGGTACTTTATTACCTGCATCGGTAACATTAGAAAAGTGATACATCCAACCTTGTTCCCCAAAATTATCGCCGTGGTCGGAAGCAAATATTACTAAATTATCCTTATCCTCATGCATTTCTTTTACAAACTCATTTATACTTGGAGCTAGTATTTCCCAACTACTGCGCTGCCTTGCTTTTAATACCCGCAACATATCTGGCTTAAAACCTATTTTGCCTGTTCGCATAAAACTTTGGTTTACGGTATGAAACAAGGCTAAGATTTCTCTAATTTGGTTCATCACTCCTTTGGCACTTGTTTTAAAGGTAGGTGCAACATGATAAGGGAAATGCGATTCCATTAAATTTAAAAAAATAAAACTTTGTTCCCCTTTGGCTTCGTTAGCAGTTAAAATTTTACGAGCTTCGTTAAACGTATCGAGGTGGGTGAGTTGGAGCCAAGAGGTGCCTACTTTTAAATCCTCCGCCATCCGCAGCATTACCGCATCTTTCGAGAGCAGCAACCTACGCATCCGAGGTTTACCTACTAGCACCAAAAACTGTTGTAATTTATTAAACTTCGCATCTACTAAATTCCATATTCGGCGCACTTCGTCGTAGCCTCTATCTAAACCAAAAATATGGGTCGTAGCAATATTGGCCGTTACTTGGTGGGTTTTATATCCTAGGCTCTTCATTTTTTCGGCAAGCGTAGGTA
>JAHDBT010000253.1 GCA_020630215.1 Bacteroidota bacterium | reverse complement strand
CTCGCGACCTCCTGCGTGACAGGCAGGCATTCTAACCAACTGAACTACCAGACCTCGGTTAGACCCTACTTTCGTAGAGCGATGCAAATATAAAGCAAGATTTATGGAATCACAAATTTTTTTTTGATAAAACAAAATTTTTTTTGCTGGTTTTTTAGCAGCTGCTTGTTAAGTGACTGATTATGAGCTAGTTGTGAGCAAAATAAAAAATGCTTGCACAAGCATTTTTTTTATCAAACGACTGGGTTTTGTAGTTGCAAATCCCGTATATTTGTCACAAGCTTGTTACTGCTTTAAGGAATGCTATCTTTGCACTAAATTTTAGCAGCAGGTAGTACCGCTTTGAAGCTTGTTATTTAAACGACGGTGTACTGCTTGGGCGTTTTAAAAGTAGCAAAAAAATGCCTAAAAACTCAAACAAATTTTAACCCAAAAGCAACTCAAATCCAATATCATTTCACCAAACTCTTCTCCATTGAACAATAAAAAAAGTATGGTATTTTTAGATTTTGAAGGACCAATTGCCGAAATTCACCAAGAGCTGGAGGATATTAAAAGCGTA
Organism: Bacteroidota bacterium; assembly: GCA_020630215.1. Lineage (GTDB taxonomy): Bacteria > Bacteroidota > Bacteroidia > Chitinophagales > UBA2359 > JAHDBT01. Next base: position 9,522 of record JAHDBT010000253.1, on the reverse strand, counting down.
GGCAAAAAACGGGATGTAGATGTTAGCAAAACGGTTGGCGAACTCGAAGAAAGACTTCATGCGGCTCGTACAACGCTTTATACTAATTTAAAACCCTGGCAAAAAGTGCAATTAGCTAGGCATCCTGAGCGTCCGTATACTTTGTACTACATCGAGCAAATTTGCGATACCTTTACCGAGCTGCACGGCGACCGCAAATATGGCGATGATAAAGCTATTGTAGGTGGTTTTGGAAGTATGGCAGGGCAAAGCGTGATGTTTATTGGTCACCAAAAAGGTACCGATACCAAAAGTAGGCAATACCGCAACTTCGGCATGGCCAGTCCCGAAGGCTACCGAAAAGCACTGCGCCTAATGAAACTAGCCGAAAAATTTAATAAACCCATTGTCTGTTTTATTGATACACCTGGCGCATACCCTGGCATAGAAGCAGAAAAACGGGGACAAGCACAATCTATTGCCAACAACCTGTTTGAAATGGTGCAGCTACAAGTACCTATTATATGTGTGGTAATTGGCGAGGGAGCTTCGGGAGGAGCCATTGGCATTGGCGTAGGGGATGTGTTGCTGATGCTAGAAAATACTTGGTACTCGGTTATTTCTCCAGAGTCTTGCTCGTCTATTTTATGGCGCAGTTGGGAGCATAAGCAAAAAGCAGCCTCGCAATTGCACCTCACCCCCGAAGATATGCAACGCTTTGGTATTGCCGACCAAATTTTAGAGGAACCCCTAGGAGGCGCACATCATGCCCCCCTAATAATGGCACAAAAAATTAAAGAAAGTATTCTAAAACACCTAGCACAATTAAGCAGCTTAAATGCAGTACAACTAGTAGAAAATCGCATTAACAAGTATACGTCAATTGGCGAGTATAATACCAAGTGATAGATAGAAAACTTAACCAACTATGCTACATAAAATAAAATACTTTTTTTATAGGTATCACCTAAATAAACGTTTAAAAACGCATCAAGCCATACACGAGTTTGGCAATCTTAATGATGCGGAAACCATAGGTATTTTATTTGACTGTACCGATGTAAATATTATTACCGCCGTAGGAGTGCTAGTGCGTAAACTCGAAAAACACCAAAAACAAGTAACATTGTTAGGCTATGTGGAAGTAGGACAAGATGTATCCGAAATGATGTTTCCAACTTTTGATAGCAAAGCTACCAACTGGTATTTTTTACCTAACAGCGAAGAACTGAAAGCCTTTGCCGATAATAATTTCGACATCCTTATTAGTTTGTTTTTGGCCGATATTCCAACGCTCGAATATATGTCCACATTTTCGAATGCCAGTTTTAGGGTAGGGCCACACTTGCCAAGTAAACAATATTGTTTCGATTTTATGGTCAATAACAATACCGATTCGCTCAACGATTTTGTTAAAAACATTTACCATTATTTGCAAATGATTAGCCCTACAACAAAACCTACTAATTGAAACAGGACCAATAATACCGCATATATAGGTGTCTGAAAAATAATACAAACTGCCTAGTAAGTATACCGTAAGCTATGAAAACGATTTGTTATTCTAGAAATTAATATAGTAATGAAAAATAAATTTAAAGGGGTGGGAGTAGCCCTAATTACCCCATTTACAGCCACTAAGGAAGTTGACTTTGCTGCAATAAAGCACTTAATCAATCATATTGTTAATAATGGCGTAAATTTTGTTGTAGTATTAGGGACAACAGGTGAGGCAGCAACACTTAGCCGCAAAGAAAGACAGGAAGTATTTGATTGTGTATTAGCTGCAGTAGCTCAACGAATACCTGTTGTAGCAGGTTTTGGGGGAAATAACACCCAGGCAATGATTAACGAATTTTCTCAATATAACTATTCGCAATTCGACGCTATACTATCTGCCAGTCCACACTATAATAAGCCAAATCAAACGGGAATTTTCCAGCACTACCAAGCATTAGCTACCCGCACACCTGTACCTATCATTTTGTACAATGTGCCGAGTCGTACTGCTGCTAATATTAGTGCTGCTACAACCTTGCGTTTAGCACATCAATTTAAAAATATTGTAGCTATTAAAGAGGCATCAGGTGATATAATGCAGTGCATGAATATTGCCAATGGTTTAGAACGAACAGACTTCGCACTGCTTTCGGGCGATGATGCGATTGCGCTGCCTTTAGCTAGCATAGGGTTTCATGGGGTTATTTCTGTAATTGGGAATGCTTTTCCTAGCATATTGTCAACAATGATGCAACAGGCTTTACAAGGAAACTTTTCTGCCGCTAAACAGCAACATTATAACCTCCTAAAAATGATGCAACTCTTATTTGAAGATGGCAATCCAGCAGGCATAAAAGCAGCATTGCACGCGCTTAAATTATGCGAAAATGAATTGCGCTTACCACTCGTTATTGCAAATGAGCTTGTGCAAGAAAGCATAGCAAAAGAAGTGAACGTTTTAAGAAATAAAAAACAAGAAAATATAGTAAAAATATAGGGCAAATTTAGGTTAAGCAATTGGCAATCAGTTGCCAACTAATTAATTAGATTTGGTATTTTTAAAGTAAAATGCTATATTTGCATTTAGGAATGGTATATCTTTTTATGTGCATGTTTGTTCCCAACTTTCAACTGACAAATATGTGATATTTACCTTCTGGTTATTTAATGATAAGCTGTGTGCCCTCACAACTCATTTTTTAACTAATTATACAATGGTGTAGACATTTTTTATGCCAAGATTTTAAGAAAAGCGAAGTGTCAGAAATAATGACAGAAAAAAGAAGAATGCTAGCTATCTTTACTGTCCATTTTTTATTCTTTGTACTTTTATATAAGTACCTAGTAAACCTTTAAGGGATGTGTGCTATCTATAGTAGCGGTTTGATAATTAGTCAAGCTTGGCAAAATAGTCGAACTATTTTTGTTACTTTAGGGATAATATACAGTCTTAAATGAGGTATTTATATTTTAGTAATCTTAAATCAGGTATTTTGAATAATATGCGAGTTCCATATTTAAATAACTTTCAAAATGTGCGCCCGATGAAGAAACTAACGATCTATGCGATTGCCTTTCTAATGGCATTTAGTATTAGTCATGTTAGCTTGCACGCTCAACACGCCGAACCTCCTAATATGTTGGAGTTTTTCGTAGGTGATTGGGAAATGGCAACCAATGTGGCTACTTTAATACACAAACCCTTATTTGTGTATGTTTATACTTCCTATAAGCCCGATTGTAGGAAGATGGAGAGAGATGTGTTTTCAAATAAGCAAGTTGTTAAATACTACGATGATGCGTTTGTAAACCTAAAAGTAAATCTCAATAGTGAAGAAGGAATGGAATTTAAGAAAAAATTCAACCTTCCGCTAGGTCTTACCCTTCTTTATTTTAATGAAGAAGGAGAATTACTCACCGATGTTAGAGGTTACAAAAGTGTTAGCGATTTATTGGCACTAGGAAAAAGTGCTAAAATTAAAAGCGAAACACCTATTGATGCAAATGTGCCAGCTATGTACATTGATTACATCAACCTAAAAATGCAATACCAAAATGGGGTTACAGAACCCGACTTCCTCTACGATTTTTGTTATGAGCTAAAACATTTTAACGACCCATACAAACATGTTGTTGAACAATATATGGGTTCGGAAGGTTTTGCTTATCCTACTACAATTAGAAACCTACAATTTATTTTCGATTTTGCCGACGATATTCATTCTAAGCCTTTTGATATGCTTGTGAGAAACAAGCATCATTATAGCGGATACTATTCGCGCGAAGTGCTTGACGAAAGAATTAAAGGCGCTGTTAGAAAAGAAGTTGTTACGGCTGCTACTGAAAAACGATATGGCGACCTCAAAAAAGCCTTGGCAGTAATTGATAAAGTAAATATTCCTAATCCAAATGATTTTAGATTAGAAATGGAAGCTTTATACTACGAAAAAATTGGTAACTGGACAGAATACATCGACCTAGTAACCAATCGCCTAAATAATACCGAAGTGGAAAGCTTAGATATTATGGACTTTTTTGCTTGGAAATTTGCAGCAAATGTAAATAGTAAAGATGGTTTAATAGATGCTTTGCGTTGGTCTAAAAAATTAATTAATAGCAAACCTAATAACTACCATTACCGAGAAACATATGCAGCTGTATTGTACCGCTTAAACAAACGTTCTAAAGCTTTAAAAGAATGTGAAATGGCCGAGAAAATAGCTCGAAATCAGAGAAGCAATAATTACACAACTACACTCGAATTATTAGATGTTATCCGTGAAAGTAGAACCCTGCCTAAAAAATTAAAGTATACTAATGGTTCTTATCAATAAACCAGTATACACACACTTACACTAACCATTAAATCCTATATGCAACACTAATTATTACAATATCATAATGGACTCGCATAAGAGAGGCAAGCTTGAGAAAGTTTGCCTCTCTTTTGATTTTAGGCCAAACGTATCGAAATGTTGATGCGTTTGGTCTAACTATTTATACGAACAAGGAAGCGGATTGTGCCTTTAAACGTCTCTAGGAAAAGATAAATGTAAATTTTACGTCATAAACAAAAAAATATGGGCTTTATGTTATCGTACAATTTACTAAGGTATAGTTTTTGGTAACAATAGGTTAATCAGGGCAAGTGCAAACTGGCTCGAAAAACATTATTGTATGCTTATGAAAACTATAAAAGTCCAAAACCATTGCTATTCTCAATTATTAAGTATTAAAGAGTCCTATAAAGTAGTATTTTATAGTATTTGCTTGTGTTTGTTCTTATCCTTATCCTGTTTTACTTTGTTAGCTGTAGAAGCTCCTGCTAACACTAAACAAACACCAGCCGTATTAGAAAAAACAGCAGCAGGAGGTAAGGTTAGGATTCAATTTGTAAAAGGCAATTGGTACGAAATACTTAAAAAAGCAAAAAGCGAAAACAAATTAGTTTTTGTAGAAGTATATGCAACATATAATGAAGACAGCAAGGCCTTACAAAAGGAAGCGTTTAACAATCCAACCTTAGCAGCCTACTACAATGTGCAGTTTGTTAATTATCAAATAGATATTGTACACGATAAAAAAGCAACAACCTTTGCAGAACTATACGATTTAAATTTTGAAAAATTACCCGCCCTGCTTTTTTTTAATCCGCAAGCAGGAACAAAAGGAGAATTGCTACATAGCCAATACGGGCCTACTGATATAACAACCTTATTAAAAACTGGACAGGATTTGCTGGAAAGCAATAAACCTGTTGTGCAGTTAGCAAACTACCAGTTAGAAGATGAACAGTTTATTGCATCGGAAAACGAATACCTGAGCCGCAAAACTGGCGAACGCAGCCTAGAAAACTTACAAGTATACGCTTACGGACTTAAACAGCAACGCAGACCTTATAATGAGGTGGTAAACGAGTATTTACAAACGCTTACCAAACAACAACATCAAACTACCAGCGAAGAGTGGAAAGTGCATCATCAGTTTATATACGATTTTGCCATTAACGTAGAAAACGAGGCCATAGAAGTGTTTATTCATAATTTTGCCGATTTTCGAGAAAATTATGGCGAACAGCCAATGCAAGATAAGTTAAAAGCTGCGATTAGTAACAGCGTATTTACCGCCATTTATCAAAACAACCAAGCACTTTTTAAACGTACTCAACAAATACTAACCTTAATAAAGGTACTAGCAATACTCCCTACGCCTGTTATAGAAGAATTTGATTTTGAAATGCAAAGTTTATTTTATCAGGGTATAGGCAACTGGCACGTTTACAGCCAAATTGCTTATGAATATTTACACCAGAGGCCGATTACCAATGCCGTTTTGCTAAACAAGGTGGCGCACAATTTCCAACAAAATGTTTCTAGTAAAACGTTATTGCAATCGGCTTTAGGGTGGATAAATAAATCTATTAAAATAGAAGATGCTTACTATAACAACCACACCAAAGCCTTATTGCTGTACAACCTAGAAAAGCCCAAAAAAGCAGAAAAGGCAGCACAAAGAGCCATCGACATTGCCACGCTTCAAGGCGGTATTGATTATCGGCCAAGCCTAGAATTATTGGAACAAATAAGATAATAGGAACCATGAACCTGTTTGCCTAGCCATAATAAAGTAGTTGACGCTTTAGCATGGTGAAGCGAAGCGGAACTGTCTAAATATCAAATACCCACAACTCGCTACCAAAAAAAAGACCTACTATACTAAAATAGTAGGTCTTTTTTATTTCAGCCAACAAGCTGTTTGCTGCTCAACTTAGTAACGTTTAAAAAATAAATCCGACAATTTGTACGTAGAGGTTTTGTGCTTAGACAAGGCGCAAAACGCAGCCATAGCCTAAGCTACGGCGAGTATTTGCAACGCAGGATAAGTGCAAAAGATCAAGTAGAAATGACGGATTTATTTTTTATGCGTTACTTAGGTGAAAATAACACAGCATAGCGCAGCCGTTTAAATGCGTAAGGGCTAGGCAAAAGGTAAAAATTAATAATTGTACAAACCAAACGCCTCTGGCGGAATAACAACGCCTTTACGAGTAAAAATTTCTGTTCGCAAAACTGGTTCTTTTTCCCCCTCTACATCTTCTATTTTGGTGGTTACAACAATTATCGCAGGTTTTTCATTTTTCATATATGCGTTTACATCTAGGTGAGAGTCTATATCAATCGTATAAATGGAGGCAACGCTCGGAATTACTACGCTCAACATATCTTTTTCTTCTGCAAATTTAAGGGTTTTAGTTCCCAAGGGGCAACCTTCGGGTTCAGCGCATTTTACCGATATGGTAGCATCCCCATCACGTATTACAATATGAGTTGTTGGATTGGTAGGTACTACATTTTCCCACTCGCCTTCTAACGATTGGATTTCCTTTTCCGAGGCTGCGGTCATTCTCGCATCTGGGTCGGCAACAAAAAATTGACGGAATAGCCCCTTAGGTGTGCCGTCAGCGTATTTTTCCTGAATAATGGCATCAATACCGATTGTTGTTTTGCTAGAGCGAATAGGGCGTAAATTCATAAAAAATTCTACATCTCCATCCGACCATTGCACCAAATGTGTTTTGCCATCTGGCTCCATCCTAATTGGAAATTCGCCTATAGATTTTTGTTTATCATCTATTTGTCGATAAACTTTTACATTGGTGAGCCTAGCACCATTGCTCATTATTTGAAACCGAGGAATTATTTGATTATCTTCCCACTCATTTACCCAATAACCGGGTAACTCCGTTGTTGGCGAAAAAAATGTGCTAATATTAGGGCTAACGACTTCATTTATCCTAATAAAAGTTTCGCAGGTAATATCGGTTACCATACCACCTGGGTCTAATACTAAACGGTAAATTTTTAACTTTCGCCGATTGTCTATTATAACAGGGGTAATAATGCATTTGGAGTTTAACAACTCAGCAGTATAAGCCAATTCCTTTTCCGATATTTCTATTGGTACATTGCCCGACTCCTGATCTACTCCTGCTATAGAATAATAGGCCTTGCAACGGTATGTTTTTACAATCGTTGTATTAATTTCTAGCGTATTGATAAGCTGTTTAGTAGGATTTTCATTTATCCATTGCCCAGAAATATCGAAAAACTGGGAACTGCCAATATAATATTTTTGCGCCATTAATGGGTTCAACAAGGTGTTAAATGCCAAGCAGGCGAGTACTAGAAGTATAGTGTATAGTGCTTTTTTCATAAGCGAAAAATCCAATTTATTTTGTAGGGAGTTGGTTTGGTTTTTTATTACTACTCAAAAATGTGCGAATGTATAATCCTTTATCTTTTTTCGTTCACATATGGGATTAAGGAAGCAATAAAAATTGCAAAAGTGGGATTGTTTTTCAATAATTGCTTGCATAATGTTTAGGTGTAATATAACGCTAAATCAATAAGAAGCGTATAACTATTTGCTTAAATTTATGATTTTTAGGCGATTATTCACAAATTTAAAAAATAAAACTTGTCTAATAGAAATATTTGCACAAAACTATGACTTGTTTTTATTAGTTCGTCATTTTATGGTCGCTATTATTAACGTATTTACAAACGAATATAATTATGAAACCAACGGTTAATCAATACCCCATTAAGCCCCCTAAATGGATACTTGCTATGTATGCCCTAGGACAAATGGGATGGGCTTTGGCTTCTTATGGGGTGGCAACGGTACTTATTTATTACTATATGTCTCCTACAGATGGAACAACGGCTCCTTTTCCTACCTACATTTATCAAGGATTGGTTTTAGGAGTTGCAACCGTTATTGGTTTGGTAAGTTTTGGCGGTCGTATTTTAGATGCTTTTACTGATCCTCTCATTGCAGCATGGTCCGATAGGTCGAATGCAAAATTTGGGCGGAGGCGTACTTTTATGGGTATTGCTTTTATTCCTTTTGCTTTATTTTCCTTTTTAGTATTTATGCCGCTAACCCAAGAAGCAAGCACCCTAAACGCTATTTGGCTGGTACTGGTCATCAGTTTATTTTATTTTTTTCTTACGCTTTATGTTACGCCCTACAATGCCCTTATTAGCGAGCTAGGGCATACCCCTAACGAACGGCTTACTATTAGCACGCTTATATCGGTTACCTATGCATTGGGTTATGGCGTAGGTTCGTCGGTAATGGCTTTGTACCCCCTTTTTATGGAACACTTCGATATGGAAGCCGCCGTAGCATTTAGAAGTGTAATGGGCGTGTTTGCCATCCTAGCAGCTATATTAATGGCCTTGCCCGTTATTTTTGTCAACGAAAAAAAATACTGCGTACAAGCCCCTTCCGAAGAAAGTTTAATGAGTTCGATAAAATTGGTGATGAGTAACCGCAATTTTAGAATGTTTGCCCTATCAGATTTCATGTATTGGCTGGCATTTACTTTTATACAAATGGGCGTTGCCTATTATGTAACGGTATTGCTGCAAATGGAAGTCGGAATGGCTTCGGTCTTTTTAATGGGTATGTTACTTTGTAGTTTTTTATTGTATATCCCTATTAATATTGCTGCTAGAAAATGGGGCAAAAAAAGATTGATGCTCGGTGCGTTTATAGGCTTTTTAGGCTTATTTAGCCTCGTGTTTTTTCTAGGAAAAATGCCCTTTACCAGTATGCAACAACTCCTCCTAATTGGCGCATTATCCGTAGGGCCTATTGCCATTTTTGGCATCCTCCCCAACGCCATTATTGCCGATATTATTGATGTAGATGGACAACGCACAGGCAGCTACAAAGCAGGGATGTTTTTTGCCGTTCGCACCTTTATTTCTAAACTCGGTATATCTACCGCCAACCTTATTTTTCCGTCTATTCTAGCATTTGGCTACAGCGTAAACAACGATTTAGGCGTGCGGTTAACGGGGGTGGTAGCCGTTGTTTTTTGCTTAATCGGCATGGTGTGTTTCTTTTTATACAAAGAAGAAACAGTAGAGGACGTAACAAAGGATTAGTGGTGTTATTAAAGAGTCCTCTGTAAAAAGGGCATGTTTCATTCACGATAAATTTTACTTGACACTTCGAGAAACCTACTAATAG
>JAHDBT010000252.1:2858-10132 GCA_020630215.1 Bacteroidota bacterium | reverse complement strand
TTGGTTTTTGATATGGGATTTTTGATTTTTTATATGCTGGCGATTTTTTTCATTTAAAATTTAGAATCGAGGAATTAGCATTTAAAATTTATTTACCTGCTGGCGATTGAATACCCAACAACGATTGTTTTTTGGGAAATATGATTCCCATTTTTTTGTTCGGAGAGGTAGAGAAAATTCATGAATTTTCTCTACGAGACAACGATTAAAATTTGATTTTACCTATTAACATTAGCATCCAAAAAATCCATACATCCAATCTATCCAAATTCAGGCATTTACGTTAGCAGGAAAAATCAAAACTCACAGATCAAGAATCAAATATCAAAAATCCACCCATCCAATCTATCCAAATTCAGACATTTACGTTAGCAGGAAAAAAATCAAATATCACAGATCAAGAATCAAACATCAAAAATCCACCCTATCCAAACCCAAACAATTACGCCAGCATAACATCAAAAAAAAACTTGAATTCAAGTCATTCTCAGACTTAAATTCAAGTTTTTGGTATTTTACTTATTGATTTTTTATATTAGCTTACACTACACTTTCGTAAACCGCTTTGGGGATTTTTCTTAATCTTACATTCGTTGTTCCTAGTAGTTGCTCTAGGTCTGATTTATTTTCTACGAGTTGCTTTTGTCGGGTATTTAATTTTTCTTTTAACCTTGCATCCCCTTCGCCATTGTTTTCTTTGGGAGCTAACAATAAATTGGTTTCTCCTCCTTCGTCAAAAAACTTTACTAGGTATTGAATAGCGGTTTCTAAATCTCTTTTTACAACATGTTTTTTCTCATTTGGATACTGTATATCAGATAGTAGTTGTGCAGCAATAGTATGGGCTACAGCCTCTGCATCAATCACTGATTTGGCTTCTAGTTCTTCGATAACTGTTTTTAGTTCTTGCGATTTGATTTTTTTTAGCTCCACTGCATGTTTTTTAATTTCATACGATTTATTCATAGAGCCTAAAATATGGTTGACTGTTTTCCCTAAAGTTCTTACCAATCCTCCCGAAGTTCTAACGGTAAGCATTAGAGGGGCAGTTTTTATTTCGTGGATATTAAATGTTGTACTGTTATTTCCTTCAATTTTACTAAAGGTTTTTAAGATGGCAAACCAATGGTTAATTTCCTCGCTAAACAATGCCATTGAACTGGTATGGTTAACCCCGTTTAATTTCACAACTACCCCATCCGTCCACGAAAGGTCTTCGTTTAAAGTGCCTTTTAAAAAGTCTTTTACTCGGTTAAGTCCTGCACCCGAAAATACGTTTGCTTTTTTACGAATGTTTTCTAATTCTTTTTTAAGCCCTTTAGCATGATTGGGTTTGTAAATATTTAAATCATAAATGGCTTTATTTAACAGTTCTTTTCCTTTATCACTAAAAAGCCCCTTATTATCAATATAGCTAATAATTTTATTTTCCGTTTCGGTTAAGTTACTGGGCATAGAAGTATCTAAAGTATTTTCAAAGTCAGACAGTACTTTGATTACTTTTTTTAGATAGGCGTTTGGCGTATCATTATCGTGTTGTTTTTTTACTAGCTGGCTATCAATTTCGTTTAAGGAGGCTAGTTTTTGGTCGAACCAGTTTTTTAGCTTGGCAATATTTACGCTCATAGTATAATATATTTTAGTCGGTTATAGCATTGCATTTATCTAAACAGGCAAGTCTGTTACTTGTAAACGCTAAAGTACTTAAAGTTTTTATTACAAACAAGATAAAAGCAGATAAGTGAAAGTGGAAAAATAAAATCGGCCATTATCGCTTATTCTTTTGCCCAATCCTACGTTACAAATGCTCGCAATAGCTCGCTATTGCTGCGCTTTGTGTCTTGTCTTGAACAAAACAATCGCCAAAATAACCGACACTATTAACTTGACAGACTACTAAGCTAAATTAGTAAAAATTATTCTGCTTAAAAAGCTTGCATAGATTAGTTTTACATAGCTTGCATATTTTGATGGGTTTAGATGGCAAAAAAAATCTCCTACTATCAAGAAATACAAGATAGTAGGAGATGTAATAATTGAATGATGCACTAAGGCATCAGTTTGTTAGTATCTTATTCAGTTAAGTGCCCATCTAAAGTATCGTCAAGAGCTAAATCGCCACCTGCACCTTTAGGATCTGCGCCATATTGGTTTGGCCCTTTTTCACCTTCGGTAACTGCTAAGTATAAGTTATAAAAAGGAATTAAAATAAACCAACCGCTTTTACCAACATCGTGCATTCTACGAATAGCAACGGCAATACTAGGAACAATAACAGCTAAAGAATAAATGCCTCCAACAATTGGCATTCCAATAATACCATCAATAATACCTGTTACAATAGAGATGATGATGTTAAACAATACGAAGTACCAATATTCGGCTCTTCTAGCTCTGCCGTCAAATTTGGCAAAGTTTTTTAATACACTTACGTAATAATTAAAAGGATTCATGATGTGTTTTTTTTGTTAAAGAATTATAAATAAAGAAACTAAATAAGAAGTTAACGCAATATACTAAATTTATTGCCAACTCCATATCAGCTTTATGTTAAGAATTAAAAATCTATTTTAAAAAATATTTAATAACGAAATATTTATTCCCATTCTAATTAATAGCAATTTGATTTCACAGGATAAAATAGTTTGTTATTAAACTAATTAGGCCAAGTAAATATTACCTATAATAAAAAAGCGCAGCGTTTTTTGCGCTACTAAAAGTTAGGCACACTAAATACAATAATAGCGTGGCATATTTACGATTACTTGCCCTAAAAAAGGAGAAGGAAAAAAATAATTCATTCATGATTGCGATTTGTTTTTGCAATATTCCCTGTACACAAAAACAAGCACAAATCGTTGATTATCAATTGTTAATTATACAATACCTCTTTATTTAAACATCATTTCAAATCAATAAAAATATTCCTATAAGCTGGTAAGATAGCTCAAATATACAAAAGTTTGCAGTTTTACACCTAATACTACCTAAAAAAAAATCTCCTACTATCATTTTTTTTGTAGTAGGAGATTTTGAACCTTTTGGGTAGCTAATTGTTTTTAATAAGGTCTAATCCAGTTTGGTAAGCTTTTTAATATTATCATCAGGCATTCTATCAATCAGTAAATAGTTAGGATCGATGCCCGCTTTAGTAGGTTTTTCGTCTACAACGAAAGTGAAATTAGCTGGCGATTTTGTAATTTTTTTACGTTCTACTACTAGCAGTTGGTCTTCCTTTTTTCCTTTTTCGGGTGCTTTAAGTACACCAATATCTATCCAATCACTTACTTCAAGAGGCGTTTGTTTCCCTAGTGAGTCGGCTCTAAATTTTTCTACTTCTACGGTTAGGTTTACCTCGTATTTTCCATCGGCTAATTCTTTGTAAGTTGCTTCGGTTGTGCGGTTGCCGTATAGGGTAATGGTTTCAAACATATCGGTAATGAGGTATTGCAGGCTATCGGGCGTAACGGCTTTTATTTGGCGCATTACATCGTGTGTAGTGGTGTAAGGCGGTTCTTGAAAAGCTACTTCGTTGAGGTAATTGCGTAGGGCATTGTTAAGGTTTTCTTCGCCTATATAATCCCGTAAAGCATACATTACTACACTTCCTTTACGATAGTGTATGTACTGCTGATTTTCGTTTTTCACCAAAGGCATTTCCTTAATATCTTCTCGTCCTCGCCCACGTAAATATCTATCCATTTCGTACTCTAAAAAACGCTTCATCTTTTCTCGCCCATATTCTTTTTCCATCACCATTAAAGCCGAGTACTGCGAAAATGTTTCCGATAACATGGTACAACCTTGCACTGCCGCCCCTATTACCTGATGTGCCCACCATTGATGTGCCATTTCGTGCGCTACAATGTAAAATACATGATCAATATCTTCCTCATCTTCCAGATCAGCAATAAATCCTATTTCCTCTGAGTAAGGCATGGTACCAGGAAATGCTTGGGCAAAACTCGCATAACGAGGAAACTCAATAATACGAGCTTCGTTATTAGGATAGGGACCAAAATTTTCGCTGTAGTAAGTTAATGACTCTCGCATCGACTTCATCATCTTATCTACATTGTATTCGTGTCCTTTGTGGTAGTAAACTTCCAAATCTACCTCGCCCCATTTTTCTCTTTTTACCTCATAATCTGCCGAAATAAAAGAATAGAAATTAAGCACAGGATGATTTAATTTGTACTGGAAATATTTCCGTCCATTCTCTTCCCATTCTTTCACTAAAGAACCTGGCGCAATCGCTATTTGGTCATTCGATGTACTTAAAGTAGAACTCACATTTATCCAATCCGAGTCATTACTAATGTAGGTATTGCTACAAGATTTACTGCACGTTTTATGCAGTTCGGGCATTCTCGCTTTGGGTGCAAGTTCATGTTCCTCCCTATCACTTTTTCTGGATAACTCAATACTTTCTTGGTAGCCAATTGCTGGCATGAACGATTGGTTGTTAATAAAACTGCCATTGCGTACAATATCTGTTACTTGTACTTCATTTTCAAATCCTTGGGTTATATACTCGCTATTTACTTTTATCTTTAGCGAATCTCCTACTGCCAAAGGTTGTATTAATTTATATATTCGATATTCTAGTTTCTTATCGGCTAATTCCAAAGTGCTGTTCGCTATGTCAATAGCAACTTTGTAATCGCTTGGCATAGTAAAATGAATTTCAGAAATAGGCACTTCCGTTTTGTTTTGTACCACCACATTTGCGACGGCTTTAAAATCACGTTCGCTAGGATAAAAATCTAGTTGGTAATCAATGCTTGTAATACGAGGTTGGGCTAAATCTTTGTATTTTTTGTAGGTCTTTTCGTAATCGGCTCTTTCTGCATTTTGCTCATCCCTCGAATCGTAGGTGTTGAGGTGTTGGGTATTATAAAATACAAAACCTGCGGTTAATAACCACACCAAACCTAGCCCTGCCATTACCCATTTTACGCTGCTACTTGCTAGGCGTTGTTTGGCAATTTGGGTACGTTCGCCTAAACCTGTTGAGCGACCTCTTACCCAATATAAAATGGTAGCCATGCCTAATAAACCTGTAAATAACATCCAATAAATAGTAAACCAAGATAAGCCACTTACAAAAGGCCCAAAGCCATTCATATCAGAATAAACAGAAGTAGGACGGCTGCCAAAAATTAACATATTGCTGCTCACATCTAAACCCGACCAGCCAAATACATTTACCACAACCAAAGCAATAAATACAAAATACCCAATGTACTTATTATTTACCAAAGTATGCACCAACATAGATAAGCCGCCAAGTACAGCAAAGTACGTTAAGTCCATTACTAGCATTTCTTTAAAGTACAAGCCTAGTTCAAAATTAGTATAACCATTGATGGCTTGCGCTAACATGCCCATAGCAATACCTAGTAATTGTACAATGGCAATAATGCCTACTAAGGCAATAAATTTGGCTACATAACTTACCCAGCCAGGAAAAGGTAAGGCATCATAAATTTCGTCCATTTTATTATCTCGTTCTTTCCAAACCAATAAGCCGCTGTAAAAAACCAAAATGGCAATTAAAAATAAATATAAGGAACCTCGAATCATATTAATTACTCGGTAGGTAACTGGGTGCGAGGTGTTACCAAAACCTTCGGTAACTTGTTGTAAGGAGCCAAACATGTTGAGTATGCCAGCAGCCATAATTACAATAAAGGCCGTGCTTTTAATAACGCCCCAAAAATCTATTTTTACTTGATTGCGTAACTGCGTTAAATGCGTGCCGAAGCTATTACTCATTGTTACTTTTGGTAAAGCTTTAAATACTTGATAAATGGGTTTTAACTCTGCATCGGGTGCTTTAGCAATGTTTTGTTTTTTGCTGCGTTTTTTCTGGAAAGAAAATCGGAAATAGGTGAAAGCAAAAATAAGTGCCGATACGCCCAACCACAATAAACGGTTTAGCAACAGCATACCTGTTAAGCCATGCGATAACGTATTTTTATCCTCCACCGTCCAGTATTTAGTGAGGATGCTATAGGTGCCAATTCCAAAAGGATCGGCTAACATGGAGAAGGTTTCGTTTTCTATATCATTAACAAAAACATTGGAAAGGATGTACAGCACAAGCAGTCCAATAGCCGCCATAAACGACATAATGGTGCTGCGACTTAAAGAAGCGACGGCAAAAATAAATGCGCCTATAAATAAAGTATTGGGTACAATAAACACCCAAAAGGCATCCCAATAACCTCGATTAAACATTGGTCCCACATCATTAGGATCTACCCACGGACTTGCACAACCCAAGAAAACACCTAGAAAAACGCCTAAACTCGGAATCATAGCAATAAGCACAGCTCCTAGAAAACGGCCGCCTAAAAAACCTAGTTTGCTAATGGGTTTGGAGTAAATTATTTCGTGGAAATGGTTGTTGTAATCTCGTAGGGCGGCGGTATTCATAAAGGCGGTTACCATTAATAAGCCTATAATACTAATGATGGCGGTATACCTTAAAATAAGATAAGCACTATTTAAGTCAATACTATCTACTCTTCCCCCCACACTTATATTATCGGATGCGGTTGCTCCAAAAATCATGAGGGTAATAATGCCTAAAAATATATAAACCATTGGCTGCTTGAGCCTGTATTTTAATTCGAATAGAAAAAATTCTTTGAACATTAGTTTGGTGGTTTTAGGTGAATGTTGGAATTGTTTTGATGTTTGATGTTTTATTTTTTTCGAGGTTCATTGAAACGCAATGCATTGCGTTTGTACGTCCTTCCAATTTCTTTGCCCTGCAATTTTTGATTTTTTCCTATTGGCGTAATTGTTGAAATTTTTGATTCTTTGGATGCCAACATCAGTTGAAAAAATGGAATGTAATATTGACCATCAAATTTTAATCTGTTAGCCGTAGAGAAAATTCATGAATTTTCTCTACCTCTCCGAACAAAAAATCGGCAATCATATTTCCCCAAAAACAACAATTACCTGAATGTCAAATAACCAATTATCGAAAATCATTAATGGGTCGCACCTACGGCGCTAGGTTATTTTACGGCTCGTTGTCTATAAACGGGTTGTACCTACGGTACAAAAATCATATTTCAAAATTCAAAAATCCTAGCGCCAGCATGTAAAAAAATTTTAAATCCTAAATTCTCGATTTTAAATTTTAAATGAAGCACCTCCTTGCGTCAGCATATAAAAAATCAAAATTCAAAAATCCTAACGTCAGCATGTAAAAAAATTTTAAATCCTAAATTCTCGATTTTAAATTTTAAATGAAG
>JAHDBT010000252.1:0-2758 GCA_020630215.1 Bacteroidota bacterium | reverse complement strand
CACCTCCTTGCGTCAGCATATAAAAAATCAAAATTCACATTTCAAAATTCAAGAATCAAGAATCCTTAGGCATTTACAGTTTCCTGTGTTGCACCCATAATGTGAGCAAAAAACACATCTTCTAATCCAGGAGTTACTTGTTTAAAATCGTTGCCAGGATCTGCATCACTTAGGATGTGAATGAGGGGACGGCCAGCAACTAGTTTATTAGAAATAACTTGGTAATTATTGGTGTACTGTTCCATTGTTGCTTTAGGAATGGCTTTTTCCCATATTTTACCACTCAGTGCATTTATTGCCTCATCGGGTGCGCCGCTAAACAGGAGATTACCTTGGTTAATAATAGCCATGCTGGCACACAATTCTCGCACATCCTCCACAATATGGGTGGATAAAATAACGATTACATTTTCGCCAATTTCTGCTAGTAGGTTGTAAAAGCGGTTGCGTTCGCCAGGGTCGAGTCCTGCGGTTGGTTCATCAACAATTATTAACTGCGGACTGCCAATGAGGGCTTGTGCAATACCAAAACGTTGCTTCATTCCGCCCGAAAAACTACTGATATGTTTTTTGCGATGGTCGTATAAATTGACTCTTTCTAGCAAAGCATCAATCAGTTCTTTGCGTTCGGATTTGCTGGTGATGCCTTTTAAAATGGCGATGTGGTCAAGTAATTGTGGTGGGGTAACTCTGGGATAAACGCCAAACTCTTGGGGTAAATATCCTAGCACTTGCCGTAGGGCGGTTTTGTCTTTTAAAATGTCAATATCGCCCAGTGTAATGCTGCCCGTATCGGGTTCTAAAAGGGTGGCGATGATTCGCATTAAACTGCTTTTACCTGCGCCATTTGGTCCTAGTAATCCAAACATGCCTTTGTTAATGGTAAGGCTTACATTTTTTAATGCTTGCACCCCATTGGGATAGGTTTTTGATAGGTTGTTAATTGTTAATTGCATAGTTAATTTGGTGATTTTATGGTTATTTGTTTAGCGGTTAGTTTTTTAGCAATCAGCAGTCAGACCGTTCGCTGACGCTTACTGTCAGAACGCTGCGCTGTCAGTTTTTTTGTTGGCGGTTTTTTGTTTTGATCGTAGAGAAAATTCATGAATTTTCTCTACCCCTCACCTTGCAATTTAACCCAAAAATGAAAAATTGTTGAGAAATAGAATCTGTTAGAAAATTCGTAAATGTTCTCTGCCTTAATAATTTTTCAATGATTCTGTTGGTGGCAGATAATTGTAGTTTCCCCAAAAACGGGGGTCGTAATCTCCTAGTTCTTTTGCAAGGGTTTGGTTATTACTAATTCGTTCTTCTTCGGGAATCGGTTTGGCATTTCGAGTATTGGTTTTGGTAATAAGCAGTTCGCCATTTATTTGCAACATGTAAACATCCTGTTTATAGGTTACTTTCGCATCCATAATAAACTTACAATAATCTTGGTACCATTTGCCTTCGTATTTTTGGTAGTCAATCACAAATCGTTCGTCAAAATAATGGAATTTATAGCCCATTGTTCGCAACATTATTTTTCCTATTCCCCTAATTGATTTTTTCAGGATTTTTTTTCTAGCAGCTTCAATGCTGTTGTACTCTACCCTAACAATGGCCAAATCATTTAGGTCGATGTAAATAATTCCTTCGTAAAAAGCTTTTTTATAATGTTTAGGATTTGCTTGTACTTTTATTTTTTGTACCAGCTGATTTTTAAAGGTAGTAATTTCACCAAAATCGTATTGGTAGTATTCAAATTGATTCTCTCTAAAAAAGAAAGGCAGCGACCAAACCATATCACTATCGTTTACCAAAGCATTCACCGATCCATTCACCTTTGCATCTGCAATCATTTTCATTTCGGGTTCATCCAAATTTTTCCCTGAACGGCCTTTTAGTCGCCTTATTTGACTGCGGTCTGTAACTTTATCATTTACAACAATGGAGTGTTTGTAAATATCTAGCACGGCTTCACTTACGCTAAAGTATTTTCCATTTTCGCTAAACGATTCTCTTAAAAACGCTTGTTGTTGTACGGGTTTGTTGTTTCTATTTTCTGGTAACTTGGTAATGGCTTCTTCCAAAAAATCGAGTGCCGAGCCTGCTCGAACGGTAATGCCTTCTAAATTAATAGCTGCATTTGTTAGGCTGATATTTAGTGGCTTGCTAAATAGTTTTTCTTCTATTAAAAAAGTTTGGGTTTCGTAGCCCATAAAAGAAACTAAGAGCGAATCGCCTAGCTGTTTGCTGTTTACTTTTAAAAGGAAAACACCATCTTCGTTGCTAATAGTTCCAATAGAGGTATTTTGAATTTGTAGATGGGCATAAGGAATGGCACTAGTAGTTTGGGCATCGGTAATGGTGCCTTTAATGGATTGTAGTGTTTGTGCTTGGATACACATGGCAATTAAAAACAATGCAATACTTGCTAGTAAATGGTGCTTGTGCATACTTACAAAATTGTAGTGATTGTGTAGTTATATTTCGTTAGTCGTTTAAAATACGAAAAAGTTACAGGTCTATTCGCTTTTTTTCTAAATTTATTGCTATTCAGCATTTAGGGAATAGTAGTAGCAGGTAGAAAGTACGCTTCGCCTTTGGTAGAAGGATGGTTTTAATTACGCTATTTATTCAGCAGTTTTTTAGTTTTTAGTGGCTAATAAATTACCTGCCAAACTCACGTAACGAGCAATATTTAGACCTTATACCAAAGTACTTTCTACGAATTGCTAAAGAGGCACTTATTTTTTGGTGGATGCCGCTACTT
>JAHDBT010000251.1:2765-10142 GCA_020630215.1 Bacteroidota bacterium | reverse complement strand
TTGTAACGCAGAATATTGGGAAATATCGAAGTGGAAAATGTAAATTTATTTTTGCTCCATTCCTTAGTATAACGTTTCGTAACTAGTTTGTTGTTTAGAATAGTTGGATAAAAAAACGCTTTTTTATCAATAACGCTATTAATCCTTAAATTTAACGTAAAATATATGACAAGTGTTGCTTTTTTTACCTTTAATGCTTTTTCAGAAAACACCTATATTGTATATGATGACACGAAAGAATGTGCCATTTTTGATCCTGGTTGTAGTAATGACGTAGAAGAAGCACAATTGAGTACTTTTATTGCCGAACAACAATTAAAACCCATACACCTCATTAACACCCATTGCCACATCGATCATGTTTTTGGAAATAAGTATGTAGCCGAAAAATACAACTTGCCCCTTACCATTCACGAAGGCGAAAAACCCGTACTAGCTTTTGTACCGCAAGTAGCACAAATGTATGGCTTACCTAACCCTAACTCGCCCGAAGCAACACAGTTTTTAGCAGAAGGCGATGTGTTAACTTTTGGCAATACCCAAATGGACGTTTTATTTACGCCAGGACATTCTCCTGCTAGCATTTCCTTTTTTTGTAAAGCAGCTAAAATACTCATTGCAGGCGATGTGCTTTTTGAAGGAAGTATAGGACGTACGGACTTACCAGGTGGTAATTTCGATATTTTAATGAACAATATCAAACAAAAGTTTTTACCATTAGGAGATGAGGTACAAGTATTTCCAGGTCATGGCCCTAGTACTACTATTGGCCAAGAGCGATTAAACAATCCATTTATTACACAAACAGAACGATACCGAAAAATGATGTAACATAGGACATTTTTTATTTTTAAATGTTCATTATCAACCTATTATAAAAAAAATACGTCTTTGCAGCTAGGACAATTCGCCTGTTTTTATTTTACGGTTACCCCAAAAAACTACGTACTTTTGTACATCCTAGGCTGGCCTAGCCAGTACCATAAGATGAAACTGTTAATATGGTTAAAAATTTTGAGAAAGGTTGTGCTCCATCTTTTACATAAACTAGTGACTCAAAACCTAAGTTCTTGATGACCCAAGCCAACAAAAGCCTTAAACTTTTAACCCAAAACTCATAAGTTATACTTCCTCTTTTGCGTATCGCTGCTGGCACGAAACCTTAAACTTTTAACCCAAAACTTAAAACGAAACCAAGTTTTGCAAAAAAAGCACAAGATTTTACTTCTTAGGTACTAACACACAACACCTGCTTGCACTCCAAAAAACGTCCTCCTCTTTATCCCCTATTCATTAAGCATTTGATAGTTGGGGGTTTCTTGTTAAAAAAAACCTCATTTTTTTTAGGTAAATCCTAATTACTGTTAAATATATCAACTTAATATAATTCAATCAATTGTCATGAAAAAAAGCATTTTTACCCTTTTAACACTTTGTTTATTATTAGTAGTTTATGCTCCTAGCAGTTTTGCCCAATATGCTATTGGTTCTGCTAATACCGATTTTGTAGATGCATCAAGGTCTAACAGAAATATTCAAGCTTATACTTATTATCCTGCTACAAGTGCAGGAGCGAATGCGCCTATTGCAATGGGTCCTTTTCCAGTAGTAGTTTTTGGACATGGTTTTTCTACTACTTATGATGGCTATTCTCAGATATGGGATTTTTTAGTACCCGAAGGATATATTGTAGTTATGGTAAATACAGAAACGGGACTTACAGCAAATCATAATGAGTTTGCACTCGACTTAGCTTTTGCGGTAACCGAAACCCAAGTAGCAAATGCGGATGCGGCCTCCTTTTTATTTGGCAATGTTGTTAATAAATCGGCCATTGGCGGTCACTCTATGGGAGGCGGTTGCACTTATGTAGCAGCAGATAACAATAGTACCATAAGTACTATTTTTACTTTTTCGGCTGCCGAAACAACCGTATCGGCAATTGGAGCTGCTAGCAATGTACTAGTCCCTGTACTAGCTTTTGGTGCAGATGGCGATTGTGTTGCGCCTCCTAGTGGTAATCATTTAGATATGTACAATAATGTTACTACCTGTAAATACTATTTAGAGCTTAGTAATGCTACACATTGTAACTTTACAACAGGAGGTGGACTTTTTCCTGGTGATCCAACCTTTAACTGCTATTTCGGCGAAGGATTGGTAGGTTGTGGAGGCTTTAGTATTGGTGTTGCTGCACAACATGCTCAATACGAAGCAGCCTTATTACCTTGGCTAGAACATTGGCTAAAAGACGACCCTACCGCATTAACAACCTTTGATAATATTGTAACTGCTGGTACTGGCAGCGATTATACATCTGCACTTACGCAAAGTGCCTGTGTTTTATGCTCCATAACTGCCGATGCAGGTCTTGACCAAACGGCTTGTCCTAATGAGCCTATTACCTTAACGGCCATAGGTGGCAGCAACTATACTTGGAGCGATGGTGCTACAAGTGCAAGCACTACTGTAATGACAACTACGGATGCAACTTATATGGTAACCGTAAGCGACGGCAGCGGTTGTACTGCTACAGATGAAGTGATGGTAACGATTAACTCTGCCTTAGCAGCAGATGCTGGCATGGATCAGCTTTTTTGTCCTGGCGATGTAGTAAATTTAACCGCTACAGGTGGCACAGGCTATACTTGGAGCGACGGTGCTACCAATGCAACTAATATGGTAACACCAATGGGCACAAGTTCTTATACCGTAACCGTAACTGATGGCAATGGCTGCTCAGGTACAGATGAGGTTATACTTACAGAAGGTACTACCGCTAGTGTATCGGTTATTGGAAGTACGATTAATGCTTATAATGGCACAAGCTGTAATCCTTCTGCTAATACCGCTGTAAATTTAAATCTGCTAATACTTTCAGGTGCTGGTGGTACTTGGACGGATACGGATGGCTCAGGGGCTAATATAAGCGACCCTACAACTACCGATTTTACAGGCGTAACTGCAGGCACTTACACCTTTACTTATAGTGCCGCTGGAACTGCCGATTGCCCCGGCATAGGTACTGCTAGTATTAATGTAATTGAGTGTGCTTGTCCTAATTTAACTTTACTACCTCCTAGTAATGCACTTTGTGGTGGTGATGTATTAAACTTAACCAACCTAGAAGATCCCAATATTGTAGCTGGTACTTGGAGTGTTAGCTCGCAACCTACTGGCGGTACTGCTGCTGTAAGCAATAGCAACTTCGACTCAACAGGTCAGCCTAGTGGCAACTATACCTTAACGTATACCCCTACAACTCCTCCTTCTTCTGGATGCCCTGCCGATGTTTCGGAAATGGTTGTTATAAGCCCTGCCCCTACCGTTGATGCGGGTGCTGACCAAACTATTTGCGGTGGCGATATGGCTAGTTTACTAGCAACAAGTAGTGTTACTGATTTTGCTTGGAGCGAAGGAGCGACTACTGCTGCTACTATGGTAACGCCTAGTACTACTACTACTTATATAGTTACCGTTACGGATGCTAGTGGTTGTACTGCCGAAGATGAGGTAACAATTACCATTGCCGACCCTCCTGCAAACGCAGGGATGGACCAAACAATTTGTGATGGTGATATGGCTAATTTAACGGCAACGGGTGGTGATACTTACACTTGGAGCGATGGAGCTACAACTGCCAACACCAGCGTAATGCCTAGTACTACTACTACTTATATGGTTACTGTTGCCGATGCAACTGGCTGCACTGCCGAAGATGAGATAATGGTTACTGTGGCTGCTGCTCCTACCGCAGATGCAGGGATGGACCAAACAATTTGTGATGGTGATATGGCTAATTTAACGGCAACGGGTGGTGATACTTACACTTGGAGCGATGGAGCTACAACTGCCAACACCAGCGTAATGCCTAGTACTACTACTACTTATATGGTTACTGTTGCCGATGCAACTGGCTGTACTGCCGAAGATGAGATAGAAGTAACCGTACAAACCTGTGTAACCGCAACAGTTGTACAAGCTAATGTATGGCTAGAAGGGGCATGGAACATTAGCGACATGAACACCGATTTACACATGTCAGGAGCTTTACCACTAACACAACCTTACAACCGCCCGCCTTGGTCTTATCCAGGTATAGAAGCGGTTACTAACATGAATGACCTACCTTCTAATATGGTTGATTGGGTTTTAGTAGAAGCAAGAGATGAAAATGATGTCAATACGGTATTAGAAACACGCGCAGCCTTTTTATTAAAAGATGGCAGCATTGTTGATGTTGATGGTACAGCAGGAATTAATTTCTACAACATTACGGCTGGCGAACTGTTTTTTCTTGCCATACGCCATCGAAACCACATTGATGTGGTTGCTAGCAATGCAGTTGTATTACCTAACACCATGTCTTACGATTTTACCGACCCAGCAAATGTGCAAATGGGCATTGCAGGAAGCGATTCGCAATTAGCAGATTTAGGCGGCGGCGAGTATGGTTTATATGCTGGCGATAGTAATGGCGATGGGGTTATTACCTACCAAGATTTTAATTACTATTTATTAGAAATTGCTGGTGTAAGTACTTACAGCGATGCCGATTTTAACCTTAGCGGCGGTTTTGATACAAACGATTTTTTACTTTATTTTAATAACGCACCCATTATTGGTCTGGATTTAATTAGGTACTAAAACATTGGCGCAATATTCGCCTAATAGATTTAAAATATAATAGCTGAGAAGCTACTACTAAAAAACCCTGCTATCTTTAATTAGGTAGTGGGGGTTTTTATTTAAAATTGAGGAGCTAGTATTTAAAATTGTTTATATACTGGCGGAGGGGAGATTGATTTTTGATTTTTGAAATATGATAGCTATTTTTTTTATGCTGACGGAGAGCGGGTTGATTTTTTTTTGTCTTTCAGATACCTTCTACCAAAATACTTTTTACTCCAATTACACCCGTACAACCAAACACTCTGCTAATTTATCTTGTAAGCCTTGTTTTTTTTCATCCCATGCAATCATTACAATGCCAATGCCTAGTGGAATCATGGCAATTAGAATTCCCCAAAAACGGAAACTGGCTCGTCCAAAACTAATGCGGTTACCCTTGGTGTCTACCACTTTTAATTTGAGTGCTTTTTTGCCAATTGTTGCTTGGTGAGCAGAACTTTCCATAAAAGCCATGTACACCCACCATGCGCCCAGATTAACTATCTGGTCCATAATTATGCCTCTACCAAAAGGTATATTCACCAAACCAGATTGCAATATCATAATCGGAATCATCAAAACAAATGCATCGACTAAGTAGGCCAATACTCGCTCCCAAAAACCAGCATAGCCCAACCTCAACCAAACAGATTCTTCGTTTTCGTTTAGCCCAAAATCTAAGATATTTTCTTTTTCATTTGACATACAATATAACTATTCAAAAATAATTCCAAGATATTTTGCTATGTATTGAGTTCGAAATAAGTACTATCCAAGTGCTACATAATTATGTTCAAAACTAATGGTGTAAGCGGAGTATTGTTTTAAAAAATCTTGCCCTATATTACCATACAACTCTTTTCCCGAAATGTGGTAATTGTCCATATCAATATCAACACTAGGAAAAGTTATTGTTTGCTTTCCAAGTTGCACAGCTAATGCTTTTACGGTCATTACTTTACTAATACTTTCGCCTCCTGCACTGGCATGTTTTTTTTCGTTTATGGTTCCTGCTTCGCTTAATGATGCCCCAAATTCCTCGTAAAAAACTTTACTAAAAACCGTTGTTTTAGCACCAGTATCGAAATTAAACGGCAGTAATTTATTTTGGTATTGAAGCATAATAATTGGATGCAATAACTCTATAAATAAATTCTTTTCCTCCTCTTCATTTTCTTGAGATTGCCCTTTTTGTATTTTTAATTGTGTTCCGCTAACATGTAACGTGCCTAATTCTTTAGCAATAGGAAATCCAATAATCCCATTAATTTTATAGGCTCCATTAGCAAAGGTCAATGCTTCGTCTTTAAAAACTAAAAAGGGCGCATTATAAATTTCAATCGCACCAATTGTTAATGTTTTGGCAATAGCCATTTGTACTTCATTTTCTACACCAGTAAAACCCTGCACCTTAATAGGTTCATAAGGCATCATTTCAAAATTTAATTGCTGGGCTAAACTTTCGGTAATAGAAGAAATACCTGCGCCCGTATCAAAAACAAAATTATTTTTTTGTTGATTGGCTTCCACTTCAAAATTCATTAAATTGGCAGCATCGTATTCAATTTCAATGGTAGTAGGATTAAAGGGAGTAATGGTTTGTGGAGGTGCATCTTTTAAACTTTTCCAAATTAATTCGGTATTTAATGCATCTTTTAATTCCTCTTTTTCTTTTAATTGATGCTGGTAATTAATGGTTACAACTTGCGAACTTTTATAGGCATTTTTATAATCAAATAATTTTACATAATTATCATTCCGTATCGTCCAAAAATCAAAAGCAATAGCATTAGGAATTATTGGATGGGCTTGTTCATAAATATCCAAGTACTTATTAGACTCGGTAGGTTGATTACATACGTTGGCATAAACCGCTTTGTAAAAATAATATTTTGGATGTGCTTTGTTGCTATTTAATTGATGCAGTTGTAGAAATTGTTTATTTTTAAAATAGGTGTTGAGTTTTTTAGTTAGCATTGGTTTTATAGTTAGGGGTATTTAAAAATAGGATTATTGGTTACTTTCTCTTAGCCAAAATTACCATTCCATTTAGGAGTATCCAAACGGTTGCAAAACTTAAAGAGAAAGGGACATTAAATTTACAGTCATTGGGTCTCATCGAGAAAGAATAAATGGTAGCAAACCAAAAAATAGAAATTATTAAAGGTAACCATCCTATAAACTTAGCCCTGCTTTCATTTACTTTTACCCCAAGCCTTACATAAACTACACCGATAATTGACATAATCGGTCCAGACCCAACAATAGTTTCTACGTCATACCATGCAAGAAGTGTTGATACCATTGAACCAACGAGAAGCAATCCTAAGAAAAGATAGTACCAATATCTCCAATCTATTTTTTTAGGTTCTTTATTTAAGGCGTATTCATCTAAAATCTCGTTCATACTTCAAAAGTTGCATTCGCTCACATTAATAATTAATGGACAGTATAAGAAGTGCTGTTTTATTATTACATTTATTTTTCGATTAAAGTTTCCTAATTAAGGACTAGCATTTAATTCCCCTCCACACTTAATTCCGTATAATAAATAAAGGTTTTACCCAATTGTCCTTTTATCCAGTTTTTATCTTTTTTATCAATATCGCTAGAGTAATTAAATAGCAAATATTTTCCATTAGTTTTTTTGATGATGCCAGGGAAAGCGGTATCGCCTGTACTTTTAAAATCTTTGAGGTGTATCCA
>JAHDBT010000251.1:0-2665 GCA_020630215.1 Bacteroidota bacterium | reverse complement strand
GTTTCTTGGTAAGTATAATGTAAATGTTGCGGTTCAAATTTCCAGAACTTTTTTCCGCCTTCAAAAAAATACAAAAACAATTTGTTTTGGTAATTTACAAATCGAGGTTCCCGCAAATCGTTATTTAAATGAATGGCTTTTTCAAATTGCCACTCTTTTAAATTACTAGAACTAATTATGTAAATCATGGCTTTTTTAGAAGCGAAATGATTAGGAGCAGTTCTAAAAGCGAGGTAATATTTTTCTTGAAAAAAAATAACATCCAAATTATTATTACCTTTCTGTATTTTTATTTCTTTAGGAATACCTGCCGAGGGAATTACTTTTTCCCAAGCGGTGTTTTTAATTACTGGTAAATTGTTTTTTGTATTTGTTTGGGCATTTAACGATAAAATGGAGAAGTAATAAAATACGATTAGCCAAAAGCTTTTTTTCATTGGTTTTAATTTTGTGTTTTTTTTTAAGCTACACAAATTATTTCTTTAAAAGAAAAATCCGACTAAGGGGTAAATAGCGAAATGGCTTTTCCATCGAAAGAAGTGTCTGTAACAGCATCTAGCATAAAGGAGGCAATATCCTCACGACTGATAAACATCTTTCCAACTGATTCTGCTGAATTACGAACGATGTATCCTCTAGCAGGTTTGTTATTGAGCACAGCAGCACGCATAATAATTGAATCAACATCTTTCGCTTGAATAATTAATTGTTCTGCTCTTTCCATATCGGCAAACAATTCACTGCCAATTAAGGGAAAAGAAACCTTTACAGTCGTTGTTGTTTTGTTAGCCGTTCGGTTATTTTTACAAGCGGCAAACAATAGTACAATGCATAGGGTGTAAAGTAAGTTTTTCATAGTTGGGGAGTTTCCGTTTGTTAGTTAGTATTTTATTCCTTAAAAAACAGTCGAGTAAATTCACCAGTTTTTATCCAGTAATTTCCTTTGGGAAAGCAGCTACATTTGCTCGCATTTCGGTTGAGTTGAGGGAGTAGATTGGAAATTCATTTTTTGACCAAGTTTATTAGGAATCCTTAACTAAAATCGGTTTTTACTTTGTCGAGCTAATTTCTTAATTCGTTTGATTTTATACTTCTGTAATGCTTGATAATTAGGCGCACTCTTTCCAATTCGGATATGTGTTATAGAAGCGAGAAACACCTGTTCTACTTTTCCAGGAGCTGCACCTTTTATTCTAATTTCACAACCAATTCCTCCTGCTTCTCCAAGGTCAACCATACTATTTATTTCCAACTCTGTTTTTAGTGTAATAGATTCCCCCTTAAAATTCTCCTTCATTTTGGGTAATATCTCTCTTTCAGGATATCCATTTAGGGGTAAGTTAGGAGTTACTTTGTCGATTAAAATTTGTTCTTTTGTTTTCATGATGGTATCAAATATTTAAAAAGATGTTGCTAGTATGATAAATTACCATACTTTTGCTATAAATGTGTATTAACTGCTAGACAAAGTTAAACATTTCCAACCGTATATCTTTTATTTCCGCTTTTAGAATCCGAAATAAAAGGGGCCTATTTAATCCCATTAACCAAATAAATACGCCAAAAAGATTTTCTTTCAAAAAAAACAAACAACACAACCTACTAATAATCAACCAGTTAGGGCTTTATCTTGAAAAAACGTTACTACTCAGCAATGAGTAGAAAGTACTTTAGTATAAGGTATAAGGACTCTTCGCTGCACGAGTTTTGTAGATAATTAGTTAGCCAATATTAAAAAACTACCGAGCAAATAGCGAAATCGAAGCCGTCTTTCTACGAAAAGCGAAGCGTACCTTCTACTTTCTACTACTATTTAGCGAATGCTGAATAGTAACGAAAAAACTTAATTTTTTTTCTCTTCTCCTGTCCTATTTGTCCATTCTCAATCGACATAAGGGTGTAAATCAATTATTTCATCTTTTAATTTTACTATCATGAAACATTTATTCACCTTTTTATTCGTATTCACTTTAACATTAGTAACTTTTTCGAGCCTTGCTCAAAACAAAAACATCGCCGTTCAAACTACACAAACTATTAATGCGCCTGTAGAAGAAGTTTATGACCTATTACGTAGTTTTGAAAGATTTCCAGAATGGTCGCCATTTGTGGTAACCGACCCAGAACAAAAAAATCAGGTAACTGGCACCGATGGCGATGTAGGTGCAGTTTTCCATTGGGAAGGTGTAGCAGAAAAAAGCCTAGGTACACAAACCTTAAGCGAATTAAAAACCAACCGCTATTTATTAATGAATTGCGATATTCAAAAACCACAAAAAAGCAAAGGCGTTTTTGAATATACTTTAAGCGAAGAAAATGGACAAACGGTTGTAGTACAAAACTTTAGTATTCCTTGTAATGGTTTCCAAAAATTTATGATGAATTTATTCGGCGTACAAAAACACATTAGCGAAATTAATACTTTAGGCATGGATCGTTTAAAAGCATTAGCAGAAAAAGAATCGGCTTTGAGTCAGAAATAATTAATGACTACCCTAATAAACATTAAGTAACTTGTATTCAACTAAAAAGAGGCTGTCCTGTAATAGACAGCCTCTTTGTTTTATATCTCTCCTTTTACTTAACAAGCACATTTCACCATCGTTCCTTTGGCAGCTAATTTACCTTCGGTTGCAAAACCATCAAATTTCCACCATTCAATTCC
>JAHDBT010000250.1 GCA_020630215.1 Bacteroidota bacterium | reverse complement strand
CAGCAATAGCGAGCTATTGCGAGCATTTGTAACGCAGGGTTGGGAAAAAGAATAAGCATAATGACCTGATTTATTTTGTCGCTTTCACTTAGCATTTCTACTTGTTCTTTTCCGCTTATGTGTTGTTGCAAATACTCGCAAGAGTGCTGCTATTACTGCGTTTTGCGCCTAGCCTAAGCGAAAAATAACTGCCTAGAAATCGCCAACTTATTATTTAATCGTTACTAAGTTATTTTTTTTCTATTCGCTAAAGCCGTTAATTCCTATAACAAGGCACGAAAATTGGTTAATGTTAGTTAAAAGTTTGATAAATTACCTTATTCATTACAAATTAATTGAACATTTTACCAGCTTGTCCTAACAAAAAGGTAAAAAATCAAAATTTGTAGTATTTTTGCAATTCATGAGTTTCGTATATCCATCATTTTTAGCGGCCCTAGGAGTTTTGTTAATTCCTATTATTATTCACCTGTTTTATTTCAGGCGTTTCCGCAAAGTCTATTTTACCAACGTAAAGTTTTTAAAAGAACTAAAAGAAGAACGTTCAACACGCAACAAGCTTAAACACTTGTTGGTGCTGTTAACCCGACTTTTAGCCCTTGCTTTCTTGGTATTGGCCTTTGCCCAACCTTTTATTCCCCAAACCGAAACAGAGGTAGTAAGAGGTACTAAAGCGGCCAGTATTTACATTGACAATTCCTTTAGCATGAATGCCCAAAGCAACGATGTATCGTTGTTTGAAAAGGCAAAACGAAAAGCTAGAGAAATTGTAGAAGCCTACGGGCCAGAAGATCGGTTTCAAATATTAACCAACGATTTTGAAGGACGGCACCAACGGATGCTGAACAAGGAAGAGTTTATTGGTTACCTAGAACAACTAAGTCCTAGCCCTAATGTGCAAGGCTTAAACGATGTGCTAAATCGCCAAAAGCAGGTGCTAGAGTACGCCAATGCCGATCAGAATAATATTTTTATGATTTCTGATTTCCAGAAAAACATTACCGATATAGAAAACGATACGACCCTAAACTTGTACCTCGTTCCGCTACAATCGGTTGAGCAACAAAATGTGTTTATAGATTCGGTATGGTTTAGTTCGCCTGTGCGTATGTTGAACCAATCTAATAAGTTGCTTGTACGTATTAACAATACGGGCGATGCCGATGTAGAAAATTCTCGTTTGGAATTGCGTATTAATGAGCAAGTAAAAGCATTAAAGGATTTTAGTGTAGCGTCGGGTTCGTCGGTAATAGATACTATTAACTTTACCATTACCGAATCGGGCTGGCACAATGCCGAAATGAAAATTACCGATTATCCCATTAATTTTGACGATACCTACTTTTTTACTTTCGAGGTAGCCGAAAAAATTGAAGTATTGTCTATTAACCAAGGGCGTAAAAATTCCTACTTAGGAGCAGCCTTTAATAGCAATCCGCATTTTAATTTAAAAAACCAAAGCGTTAACCAACTTAATTATACCGATTTAGCCAAAAACCAACTCATTGTTTTAAATCAGATTAAAAACCTGTCGTCGGGTTTGGCTTACGAGTTACAACAATACGTTTTTGATGGAGGTAGTTTGCTTATTTTTCCTAGCAAGCAAATGGATACCAAATCTTTTAACAGCTTATTAAAAGCCTTAAAAGTAAACACCTACATTAAATCTAATACCAACAGAAAAGAAATAGACCACATTAATACCAAGCAAGAAATTTTTAGCGGCGTATTTGAAAAACTGCCTAATAATATTGATTTGCCCTACAGCAAGTTTAGTTTCGATATGACCAATTACACCAACACAGGCGAAGAGAAAATTTTGCGCTTTAGAGGGGGCAGTTCGTTTTTAAGCAAGTACAATGCTGGCAACGGAAAAGTTTATTTATCGGCAGTACCTTTAGATAATTCGGAAACCAATTTACCCGCACACGCCATTTTTGCACCTATGATGTACAAAATAACTTTGGCAGGTAGCAAGGACGGACAAATTGCTTACGTAATTGGCAACGACGAAATTATTGAAGTAGAAAACAAAGCCGAAAAAAGAGATGGTAAATTTATGCTGAAAGGTGATGCAGAAGAGTTTATTCCAGGACAAAAAATATTGGCTTCTAAGTTAATGCTTAACCTAAACAATCAGTTAAAAGAAGCAGGCATTTACCAATTATACCTAGAAGCAACCAAGCCTTTATCCTATTTTGGATACAACTTTAACCGCCAAGAATCTATCCTCGATTACTTTAATGCTACGGAATTAAAAGAACAATACAATGCGCCCAACATCAAACTATTGGATGAAAAAGGCGAATCGTTAAAAAAAGTAGTGGGCGAAATAGACCGAGGGGTAGAACTTTGGAAATGGTGCTTAATAGCTGCACTGGCCTTTTTACTACTAGAAATTATACTACTCCGTATTTTTAAAAATTAGTTTTTTAGTAGAAGGTAGAAGGTAGAAGGTACGGCTACGCCTTTGGGTAGAAAGTATCGCATTGATATAAGTACGTACTAGAAAAAGTCTTTCTACCTTCTACAAAAGTACTTGCTACTCTTCACAAGCAAAAGCTGCTAGTAAAATGGACCCCAACAACGGCATACAAATAGGCGTTACCAATGGCATAATTATTGGCTTTTTATTAGTCATTTTATACCTAGGGCTTTACATGTTTAAGCCCGATATGTTTTTTAATAGCTGGATAGCTATGGGCTTTTTTGTGGTGATTTTGCTTTTTATGGTAAAAGCAGCTTTAGAAAACAGAAAAGGTTTAGGTGGATATGCCTCCTTTAAACAAACGCTACAACCTGCATTTGTTACCTTTTTAGTAGCCCAACTCATCAGCACCATTTTTAACTATGTGCTTTACAATTACATCGATCCATCGCTGGTAGAGGCCCTTAAACAATATACTGTAGATTTTACTCGCAATATGTTTGAAGGAATGATGAGCGAAGCAGAACTGGAACAACAAATTGAAACCGTAAAACAACAAGATTACACGGTTACCTTCGGTTCCTCCCTGCTAGGATTTTTGTGGATGAGTGTAGTAGGGTTTGTACTAGCAGCCATTGTTGCTGCGTTTACTAGAAAAAAAGCTCCCCCAGGTTATTATCAACAAAACAAACCTACAACACAAGCACCACTAGATGTATAGCGTGTAGAAGGTAACCAAGCATAAAAAGCTATCACATCAGCATATCAAAAATTTTAAATTCTAATTCTTCGATTTTAAATTTTAAATGAGTTTCTCCTAAGGTCAGTAGGAAAAAAATCAAAAATCGAAAATCAAACGTCAAGAATCAAAAATCTCCTAATGGACTTATCCATCATCATCCCCTTATTAAACGAAGAAGAATCGCTACCAGAATTAGTGGAGTGGATAAAACGGGTATGCGACGAACAACAATATGCCTACGAAGTAATTATGATAGATGATGGCAGTACGGATACCTCTTGGCAAGTAATTAGCGAATTGTCGAGGAAAGATGAAGCCATAAAAGGCATTAAGTTTAGAAGAAACTACGGCAAATCGGCAGCCCTAAATGAAGGATTTGCAGCCGCAGCAGGAGAAGTTGTGATAACAATGGATGCCGATTTACAAGACAGCCCCGACGAAATTCCAGAACTCTACCGCATGATAGTAGAAGAGGGCTATCATATTGTTTCGGGCTGGAAAAAAGAACGACATGACCCGATTACCAAAACCATTCCTACCAAAATATACAATGGCATTTCTCGCATGGTAACGGGCATTAAGTTGCACGATATGAACTGTGGGCTAAAATCCTATCATAAGTCTGTAGTAAAAACCGTGGAGGTATATGGCGAAATGCATCGTTACATTCCTGCAATGGCTAAATGGGAAGGCTTTACTAAAATTGGCGAAAAAGTAGTCATTCATAGGGCTAGAAAATACGGCACAACTAAATTTGGACTGAACCGCTTTGTAAATGGTTTTTTAGATTTAATGACCATTTTTTTTATGAGCAAGTTTGGTAAAAAACCCATGCACTTTTTTGGCACTATTGGCACCGTGCTTATGATTATTGGCTTTTTTATTAATGCTTATTTATCCATTGCCAAAATGTTTTTTCAACAATATGGCATGACGACTCGCCCCCTATTTTTCCTAGGACTTTTATGTTTAATTGTAGGCACACAATTATTCCTAGCGGGCTTTTTAGGCGAACTCATTGCTCGCAATTCTCCTTATAAAAATACGTATCATATTGAGGAAAAGATAAAATTATAACAAGAAGCTTTAATTTAGCACTCGTTCTATAGGCGGTTTTGATGCGCTAGTATGTCAAATATTTTAATTAATGGGAAAAATAGGTGAAAAAAAGAAACTAATTTACTCAAATCGTTGCATCCTATCATACAATAGTGTAATTTTATTGCGATGAATTACTTATCCAATTTACCAAACTGAAAAAGTACGCAATTATGATAACCATGCATGACGCTCGCATTACCCAAAATATCATGATGATTCGCCCCGTGCGTTTCGATTTGAATGAAGAAACCCTAGCCTCTAACGCTTTCCAAAGCTCTGTACGCAACGAAACCCCCCAACAAATTAATACCAAAGCAGTAGCAGAGTTTGATGCTTTTGTGGAGAAGCTACAAGCTGCCGGTGTTAATGTAATGGTGTTTCAGGATACGCCCAAACCATTTACCCCCGATTCAATCTTCCCTAATAATTGGGTATCCTTTCATAGAAATGGAATGGTAATTACCTACCCAATGCACGCCCCTAATCGCAGAGCCGAACGCCGACGTGATATTATTGATGGCTTGGAAAAAGAACATGGTTTAAAGGTAAACCAGTTTTTAGATATTAGCAAAAACTACGAACTAAACGACCAATTTTTAGAAGGCACAGGCAGCATGGTTTTAGATGGTGCAAATAAGGTTGTGTACGCTTGCCTATCGCCTAGAACCGATGCCGAAATTTTAGAAAATTGGTGCCGCCTTACCGACTACGAACCCGTGATGTTTACTGCCGTTGACCAAAAATTTCAAAAAATATACCATACCAATGTACTTATGTGTATAGGTGATGGATTTGTAGTAATTGCTTTAGATGCCATAAAAGATGATAAAG
Source organism: Bacteroidota bacterium (assembly GCA_020630215.1). Lineage (GTDB taxonomy): Bacteria > Bacteroidota > Bacteroidia > Chitinophagales > UBA2359 > JAHDBT01. Next base: position 5,092 of record JAHDBT010000250.1, on the reverse strand, counting down.
AACGACAACAAGTAGAAAGCAAATTAAAAACAACAGGGCATGAGGTGATTCCTATTTCTTTAGCTCAAATGAATCAGTTTGCAGGTAATATGTTGCAGGTATGTAATGATAAAGGAAATAAAATTTTGGTGATGTCGCAAACAGCCTACAACTCACTTATTCCGCAACAAATTGAACGCTTAAAATTATACAACGAATACATCCTTACGGCAGATATTCCAACGATTGAGAATTATGGCGGCGGGAGCGTACGCTGTATGATGGCAGAAGTTTATTTGTCGAAAAAGGAAGCATTATAAGCAATCATCAATCATAATAATAGCAGCAATTGTTGCTCAAAAAAAGGCTTATCAGCAAGGAAAAAATAATTCCTTATTGATAAGCCTTTTGTGATTTTTATTTTTAGTTAACTGCCATCAGCAAGAAAAACAGTTCAAGCATCCAATACAAAACAATTTAGCAGTTTAACCATAAAGCAATTCAACCATTCAACCATTTACTACAAATACACTTCCGCAAAAAGCTGTGTTAGGTTGCTTAAAAACACTTCGTAATCTTTGTAGCCTAGCTTTTGCACGGCTTCGTTATAGCTATCGTGTAAGCCACTGCTTGCTTTAGCCGAAGGAATACAAAAATGCTTGGTTTCCTGTTTGCGTTGTGATTGCCCTCCTAGCGAACTAAAGAGGCGGTCAATTTCAAAACGAACAAAAACGGCGGTAGGAACGGTTTCTCCTTCGTGCATAATATCGAAGGCGGTAAACTTGTAGGTAGCAGGTTCGCCTTTATAAGTAACCGACGTGTTTTTGGTAAACACTTCCTTTTGGCTTAGGCCTTTACTTAAATTAGCATCTGTATTTTTGGCATAGTCTTTTACCAAATAATTGTATTCAATAGCTGTAATAGCCTTTGCTCTTGCCCGGTTAGCTCCAGTGCCATTACTGTTACACGCTTGTAAACCAACTACTAGTATTAAGGCAATTATAAAAATGTATTTTTTCATGAATTTTTAAATTTGCTGCTAAAATAAGTTTTTTTTGTTCATTACTGCAAGTAATCTCATGAAAAATATTTTTGTTATACGTTTGTGATTAATGCACTACCACTTTTTTAGTGAATTGTTGTGTGCCAGCTTCAATTTGCACATAGTACAAGCCACTTTGAAAATGGGATAACAATAAGCTCGTATTTGTACTTTGTACTACTTGCGTTTTTATTTGTTCTCCTAGCGTGTTGTAAATGCTAACACGCACGGTTTCGCTAGTATTAATTGGAAGATTGTCTAGATCAATATTTAATACTTCGCTGGCAGGATTAGGATAAATATTAATACCTACTTCTGCTGCTAAATCATTAATGCCTACGGGAAATAAATCTATGCACTCCGTTACTTCGCAAAGCGTGTTTTCATCGGTAATGGTTACGCAATACCAACCATTTATAAGATTGGTTATATTAGGCGTATTTAGTGCGGCATCATGGTTCCAGGTATAATTAAACTCCTCCGAACCACCAGAAACGTCTAGGCTAATACTTGCATCTGCTACGCTGCCACTAGATGCCAAAAGGCTATCAATAACCACCTCAATTTCGGCAGGCGATTCGATGATAACGGTAACCTCGGTTGTACAACCATTTACATCGGTACAAATAACGTTGTATTCGCCAGCTACTTGGTTTTGTGCGGTTAAGCCAGTAGAGGTAATAGGAGGCGTATCAACGCCATTGCGAGTATAAATGTATGGAGGGGTACCGCCTGTTACTGATATGGTATAATTTCCGTTTGCTACACCAAAACAACTTGCATCGGCATGAGTTTCTTCCATACTAAATGCGGCACATGCTTCCAGCGGATTGTCGTAAGTGCCATCGTAATTAGTGCCTAAATAAGCACCAAAAGCAATATTGTCGGGCGTATCGGTATCTAAGTTAAGGCGTTTTACGGTAAAGCCATCGCTAGGTTTTGGTGTGCTAGGACTTAGGTGATGTGCATACACCAAATCGAGTGCGCCATCGTTTTCTAAATCGCCAACCCAGGGCGTAATTGCTAAGTTGGTGCCATCTAAAAAGTCTACGAGTGTAGTGATGGTGTCGTCGTTAAAATCTATTAGTAATACTTGGTGTTGAAAAGGAGGGCCTGCGGTAAAGGAAGAGTTGCTACAAAAGATGCCTTCATCAAAACCGTCGCCATCAAAGTCAACGGCAACAGGCGTAATTAAACTCCATCCGTCTCGGCTTTCTTGAAATACGAGTTCACCAGTTGCGCCGTCAATCAATATCATTTTAAAGGAATCAAAACTAGGAGCAAGTCCTACAGCTGCGGTTGTAATAATGTCGGGTATTAAATCATCGGTAAAACGTCCAATAGCAGGAGTTGCGTAACTTTCTGTTCCTGGAAATTCGTAGAGCCAAAGTTGTTCATTGGTTGCGCCATCAAAAGCGGCAATACGGCCGTCGTAGCTGTGTACTACAATATCCATTACATCATCCAAATTAAAATCTGCTATGCTAGGAGGGCCTAAAAATCCTTTGTTAGCACCACTCATTAATTCTATGGCATTACTTAAATCGTTGCTCATTACTTCGCTTAAAGTTGCCCGCCATAAAGAGCCGCCAATGGTTTCGCCACCTGTACCAAATAACACATCCATTTCTCCATCGCCATCTAAATCGTTTACAATAGGCGACATATAGGTTTCTTTTTCATCAGGTACCATTGCTTTGGCCAATTCTTCGCCATCTAGTGCGCTAATCACCATGATATAATTTGGTGGACGATCTGGATCTAATGGCCCAGCGGCAGGATAACCGCCATTAGCGACTAGTAAATCGCTATAGCCATCTCCATTTTGGTCGGGAACAATTTGTGAAGTATAAAACTGAAACAAATCATCATCAACAGGATCCATTGTATCGCCTTGCGGATAAAATTCCCAAATAACGGCTCCGTTGCTGCCATCAATAGCGATGAGTTCGGCAGTACGTCCGCCTATAAATACGTCGGGGATATTATCGCCAGTAATATCGTAAAAGGTAGCACTACCAAAAATTTGGTTGCGTGCGCCTACTTGCCAAATAATGTCGCCCGTAGCTCCATCAATAGCAGAAATAGCTTGTGTGCGAGCAAAGTTTTCTAGTCCGCCGCCTAGTACAATATCTAGTACGCCATCGTTGGTTAAATCAACGGCACGAGGGGAAGAAAAAATGTTGGTAGAATCGATATTGGCTTGCCAATCTACACTCACTTGTGCGTAGGTAGCTGTGCTAAAAACAAGCACCAATAATACTAGTAATTGTTTTATTTTTTTCATATTGCAGATAGATAGGTTTTATTAAAAGTAGTGAGTAAAACTACAGACTTATACTTAAACTTGATTAATTATTTGACAATTTTCAAGCCAAGTGTTAAGAAATTTACGTCTTTAATTTGGAAAAGGCTTTTCTGTCGGCTAAAAAATATTTTAACGTTCTCTAAATTTGGTTATATTGGAAAGGGAATTATTGATTCGGGTTTTTTTGCTCCATAAAGTTTTCATGCCGCTTTAAAAAATCTTCTTCTTATCTTAGCCTAAAAACACCCAATATATGAATGCTAAAATAAACCAACTAATAATAGGACTTTGTTTGTGCTGCTTACTATTAGCCGTAAATAGTTGCAAACAATCGCCTAAGCGTAATGCGGCTATAACAAGCGGCAAACACCAACAAAAATACACGGGCGCACTAGCCAAACATGCCATGGTAGTAAGCGCACATCCCGAAGCATCGCGGGTAGGCGTAGAGGTTTTAAAGGCAGGCGGCAATGCCTTTGATGCATCGGTAGCCGTGCAGTTTGCCCTAGCAGTTGTGTACCCTCGTGCAGGTAATTTAGGCGGTGGCGGATTTATGATTTTACGTACCAAAGATGGAAAAATTAATACCCTCGATTTTAGAGAAGAGGCTCCTGCCAAAGCGCATAAAGATATGTATTTGGATAAGGAAGGAAACGTAATCCCTAATTTAAGTTTGGATGGACATTTAGCCGTAGGCATTCCAGGTACGGTAGCAGGGATGGTACAAACCCACGAAAAATATGGTACGATGCCCTTTGCCGATTTAGTGCAGCCTGCCATTGATTTAGCCACAAAAGGCTATCAACTTTCGGAGGTAGAAGCCGAGAAAATGAATACGTTCCAGGAAGATTTTAAACGCTTAAATACGCAACAGCCTGTTTTTGTAAATACTAGTGCTAATGGAAAATGGAAAGCAGGGGATATTATTAAACAAACCGATTTAGCCAAAACTTTACAACTTATACAACAGCACAAAGCCGCAGGTTTTTACGAAGGAACAACTGCCAATAATATAGTTGCCGAAATGAAAAGAGGCAATGGCATTATTAGCCTTGCCGACCTTAAAAACTACAAAGCCAAATGGCGTAAACCCATAACGGGCCAGTACAAAGATTACCGAATCATTTCGATGCCCCCTCCATCAAGCGGCGGCATTGCCCTACTACAGTTGTGTGAAATGGTAGAAGATTATCCCCTACAAAAATGGGGTTTCCAAAATCCTAAAACCGTGCATTGCATGGTAGAAGCCGAACGCCGAGTGTATGCCGACCGTGCTAAACATTTAGGCGATATGGATTTTTACCCAGTACCCATAAATGGCTTATTAGACGATGCCTACATCCGCAGCCGCATGGACAATTTTGATCCTAATAAAGCGAGTAAAACAGCGGAAGTAGCAGCAGGTGCACCCAAAGGTGCCGTTCCCGAAAGTGAAGAAACAACGCATTACTCTATTGTTGATCAGGAAGGAAATGCAGTATCGGTTACCACGACTTTAAATGCTAATTTTGGTTCTAAAGTAGTAGTAGGTGGTTCGGGATTTTTGCTAAACAACGAAATGGACGATTTTAGTGCAAAGCCTGGCGTGCCTAATTTATACGGTTTGGTAGGAGCAAAAGCCAATGCCATTGCGCCAGGTAAACGCATGTTAAGTTCCATGACTCCAACCATTGTAGAAAAAGACAACCGCCTATTAATGGTACTTGGTACACCAGGAGGTTCTACGATTATTACCTCCGTTTTTCAAACCTTTATTAATGTAG
>JAHDBT010000249.1 GCA_020630215.1 Bacteroidota bacterium | reverse complement strand
AAGAAACCATAGCACTACAAACTTGTGCAGGGAGTACGGTCGAGTTTGATGGACAAGCATTGGCAATTGGTTCTAGCACCGAGTTTAGTTATGTAAGTACAAATGGATGTGATTCTACAGTAGTTGTTACTGTAGGAGCAATCAATCCTTACCAAGAAACCATAGCACTACAAACTTGTGCAGGGAGTACGGTCGAGTTTGATGGACAGGAATTGGCAATTGATTCTAGTACGGAGTTTAACTATATAGGTATTAGCGGATGTGATTCGACAATAGTTGTGAATGTATCCGCAACAACAAATCTTTACCAAGAAACCATAGAACTACAAGCCTGTGCAGGCAGTACAGCCGAGTTTGATGGACAAAATTTAGCCATTGGTTCTAGCACTAATTTCGATTATACTACTAGCGAAGGATGCGATTCGACGATTACTGTAATGGTAGTAGAAACAGCAACTTACCAAGGAGAAATTACATTAAGTGTTTGCGAAGGCAGCACAGCCGAGTTTGATGGCGAAGCATTAGCCGTAGGAACAAGCACCGTATTTGATTATACCAATATGGCAGGCTGCGATTCTACAGTTACCGTAAGTGTAGCCGCTATTGAGCAATACCAAGAAAGCGTGGAACTAGTAGCTTGCACAGGAGCTAATGCCGAATTTGATGGCGAAAACTTAAACATTGGCACTAGCACCGACTTTACCTATACTAGCACACTAGGTTGCGATTCGATAGTAACCGTTACGGTAGGAGAAGCCATAAGTTACCAAGAGTTAGTAGAACTACAAGCCTGCGAAGGCAGTACTGCTACTTTTGCAGGAGCCAATTTAGCCATTGGCACTAGCACCGATTTTAACTATACTAATAATGTTGGTTGCGATTCGCTGATTACCGTAAATGTAGTAGCAACTACCGCTTACGAAGAAACCGTAGAACTAGTAGCATGTGAAGGAACAGAAGCCGAATTTAACGGCACGATGCTAGGAATTGGTACAACAACAGTTATCACCTATCCAACCTTAGCAGGCTGCGATTCAACATTAACCATCACCGTATTAGGAGCCGAAGCATACAACGAAGTACTAGAACTTAGTGCCTGCGAAGGCGCAACCGCCGAGTACAATGGCGAATTCTTAAACATTGGTTCGGTAACCGATTTTAACTATACAAGCGCACTAGGATGTGATTCAACCATTACCGTAAGTGTAGTAGAAAACGAAGTATACGAAGGTTCACTCGAATTAGTAACCTGTCAAGGAAGCCCAGTAGAATTTAATGGGCAGATGCTAAATGCAGGCACGGTGAGCTACTTTAATTTTACCACCGCTTTAGGCTGCGATTCAACCCTAACCGTAAATGTAATTGGCAAGGATACTTACTATGAAACAGTTGATTTAAAAACATGCAGCGATGAGTCTATTGAGTTTGACCGTAAAGAATTAATGGCAGGGGATAGCGAAGAATTTATTTACCAAACAACTACGGGTTGCGACTCGATAGTATTGGTAAATGTATTGCCGCTACAAAGCTACGAAATTCAAATAGATACCGTGGTTTGTGGGCAAGAGCGTATTTTATTTGAAGGCATTGAGTTATTAGTAGGACAAGAAACAACCTTGCCATTTACAACAGCTGCAGGCTGCGATTCCTTAGTGGTAGTGAATGTAGAAATGGATGAGTACAATCACAAACCTGTTGTATTACCAACCGCTTTCTCTCCAAATCAAGATGGACATAATGATTTATTCCGTCCATTAAGTAATCAGGAACTAACCAATTACGAATTCAAAATATTTAACCGTTGGGGCAATATGGTTTACCAATCAACCAACCCAGAAGATGGGTGGAATGGTTTGGTAAAAGGCAAGCCTGCGGAGTTAGGAAATTACGTTTGGTTTTTTACTGCAACCGCTAAACAGTGTGGCATCGAAAAAGAATTAATTCAAAAAGGAAGTGTTATTTTAGTTCGATAAAGCATAGAATTAGACCAACAAAAAGGATCTCGAAATAAATTATTGCCAAATTATTTTTTCAAAAAAAAGGCGGCAACATCCAAATATTAAGCGAAGAGATCCAATTATATTGGGAACGCTGTCAGCATTTATACTGGCAGCGTTTTTTAATTACACTCCGACCATTTACTATCATTTTTAAATTTTTTCAATTGGCTTTCTGGAAAAAAGATAATTGAAAATACCATTTTTGATTCCCGTAATTTTTGTTGATTGTATAATTCTATACTTGCATTATTATTGCCAACACTAGCCGTAAAAATATTGCTTTTAAAAGGATTGCTATGCACCGATACATTGTAATGTAAATAACCCAACCGAGGTAAGTGATAAACAAAACCGATTCCAAGAAATAATTCGGGGGTAATAAAAAAAGAATGTTCTACTTGTGTTTGGGTAGGAATATCGGTATTGTTAAGGGTGGATTTATGAGCACTTAAAAAATTACTAGAATTAATAGCAGCACCTAAAAAATATTTCATTTCCATAGCTTTCTCTTTTTTGGTAATTAGAAATTTTTTGTTGTAGCTAATAGGAATTTGCAGAAAAGTATTGTGGTAATATTCGGTATGAGACAAGTTGGCATCATCTTCGGTATGGAAATGATAATTTTGGTAATTTCCTTGTAGTCCAATTAAAATAAACTGATTGTTGTAGCGAGGAATAAATAGGTGTATTCCTAAGCCGCCGCCTAGTGTGCTGTGTGGTTTATCTCCTTCAAAAACAAATCCATTTCCTAGCATTCCATAATTTCCATGTGCGCTAAATCCAATATAATTGCGCTGGGCTAGGAGGGAGGAGGAATTGCAAAATAACAGAAAAAAAAGGAGCATAGTTAGTCGGTAAATAAAGTTCTTTTTTTGCATGGAATAATAACTATTCCTGTTATTTAATTATTGTATGGGAATTAATTTTGTGGAATTACTTTTATCAAAAAAAAAATCCTGATGTTACTATTTTATAAATAGCAACATCAGGAAATTAATTTTCAAATAATAATCAATTATCAAATTTCAAACCTCCAATCGTCAGCATATAAAAAAAACGGGAGCATCGCCTAAAACAAATGAACTAAATCTCCCCAATTTACAATACACCCAACGGTCCTAGCAAAAGGAGGAGGCGCAGCCCAAAAAACTCCGTGAAAAACTCCGTGCAACTTAGTGGGAACAATCGTCAGCATAAAAAATCAAAAATCACATCTCAAAAATCAAGAATCAACAATTACTTAAAAGCATTCAATCCAGTAACATCCATCCCTGTAATTAGTAGGTGAATATCATGTGTACCTTCATAAGTAATTACCGATTCTAAATTCATCATGTGGCGCATAATTGGATACTCGCCCGTAATGCCCATGCCGCCATGAATCTGACGCGCTTCTCTGGCAATTTTTAAAGCCATATCCACATTATTACGTTTTGCCATCGAGATTTGAGAAGGTGTTGCACGTCCTTCATTCATTAAAGTACCTACTCGCCAAGCTAGTAATTGTGCTTTGGTAATTTCGGTAATCATTTCGGCCAGTTTCTTTTGCGTTAGTTGGAAACCAGCAATAGGCTTACCAAACTGAATACGTTCTTGCGAATAGCGGAGGGCAGAATCGTAGCAATCTAAAGCGGCACCAATAGCACCCCACGAAATACCAAAACGAGCAGAAGATAAACAGGTTAAAGGTCCACGTAAACCTTTGGCATTTGGTAGGAGGTTATTTTTAGGAATCACCACATTATCAAAAACCAATTCGCCCGTAGTTGATGCACGCAACGACCATTTGCCATGTGTATGTGGCGTAGTAAAACCTTCCATGCCTCGTTCTACAATTACGCCTCTTATCACGCCTTCATCATCCTTTGCCCAAACAACGGCAACATTACAAAAAGGCGCATTAGAAATCCACATTTTAGAGCCATTCAATACATAATGATCGCCCATATCTTTAATGCGGGTTTGCATACTGCCAGGGTCAGAACCATGATTAGGTTCGGTTAAACCAAAAGCACCGAGCCATTCGCCGCTGCCTAATTTTGGTAAATATTTATGGCGTTGTTCTTCCGAGCCAAATTTGTGAATCGGATACATTACCAACGAACTTTGCACCGAAGCAGTAGAACGAACGCCAGAATCGCCTCGTTCCAATTCTTGCATAATAATGCCGTAAGAAATATAGTCCAACCCTTGACCACCATACTCGGTAGGAATCACAGGACCAAAAGCACCAATTTCTGCTAGGCCTTTTACAATCTGATGTGGAAATTCTGCCCGTTGTGCATATTCCTCAATAATAGGGGATATTTCCTTTTTTACCCATGCCCGCACCGATTCTCGGATAAGGCGGTGTTCGTCGGTTAGTAGTTCATCAACTAAACAATAGTCGTGTCCTTGAAATTTATCCTGACCAGCACTTTTTATATAGCTTGGGCGATGTTCAATGGTATCTGTTAAATGTGGCATTCTAAAAACGTTTTATTAATTTATTCAAAATGGACTGCAAAGTTACAAATAATTGTGTATAATTGCTTGCTCAATTTTACTGATAAAAGTCAAAAAAGTAAAAGCAAGGTTACTGCTCAACATTTTTCTTTTAAAGAATGTGTATTTTTGAGCCAAGGACTTAAATAAAAGAAAACATGGCAAAAAGTAAGAAAAAATATTACGTAGTTTGGGAAGGATATGAGCCTGGCATATACGATACTTGGGACAAATGCAAACAGCAAGTACAAGGCTTTGAAGGCGCAAGGTATAAATCTTTTAAAAGCAAAGAATTGGCCGATGAAGCTTATTATAGCGATAGTAGGGATTATATTGGTAAAAACGTAGCCAAAGATACGGGACTTAGCAAAGCAGAGCTCGCTAAAATTGGACAACCTCGCTACCCAAGTATTGCTGTAGATGCTGCTTGTAGTGGCAATCCTGGCGTACTCGAATATCAAGGGGTAGATGCAGCTTCGGGTATTCAGTTGTTTCACCAAGGCCCTTTTCCCCGAGGAACCGTAAACCTTGGCGAGTTTTTAGCATTGGTACATGGCCTAGCACACTTAAAAAAAGCCAATAGTAAAATACCTATTTACACCGACTCCCGAACGGCCCGTGCATGGGTACGCAATAAAAAAATTAAAACCACAATGGTACGAAATCGTTCTAACGCCTATTTGTTTAGCCTTGTTGATAGGGCCGTGCTATGGCTAAAAAATAACAAATGGGAAAACGAAATTTTAAAATGGGAAACAAAAGCCTGGGGAGAAATTCCTGCCGATTTTGGACGTAAATAGTGGTTGGTAGTTGGTAGAGGGATAAAGAGCTAGTAGGAAAACGAGTATTAAAATTAGGCTTAGACGAGCGCAAGCAAAAAAAGGTTTAATGACAAATTGTTAAAAAAACAAAAAAAAATGTCGCCAGCTTGCAACCGATGCCATCTTATTAGCGACTTAAATAATGTAGAAGGGGATAATCCCGTTTAACATAAAACAATATATGGCACAAGATTACTTTGATTTTTCAACCAATTTCCGTACTTTTATTCTATAATTTTTCTGATGAGACGTAAACAAATATCTGATAAAGAGCTAATCAAAGGATGTATTGCACGCAAGCGGGTGTATCATGAACGGCTGTATGCCCGTTTCTCACCCAAAATGTTTTCCATATGCCTGAGATATGCTAGTGATTATCACAGTGCAGAAGATATTTTGCAGGAAGGGTTTATCAAAGTATATCGCAATATACACAAGTTTAGGCACGAAGGCTCCTTTGAGGGATGGCTGCGTCGTATTTTCGTAAATACGGCCATTGAGCATTACCGCAAATCTACGCCAATGTACCCCATATTAGAGGTTAATAACTCTGATTATGATGTGTTAAACGACCGTACACTAGAAAATCTTGCCGCAAACGATTTAATGAAACTGGTACAAAACCTCTCGCCAGGTTACCGTACCGTTTTTAACCTTTATGTTATTGAAGGCTATGCCCACAAGGAAATAGCCAAAATGCTCAGTATAAGTGAAGGAACTTCTAAATCGCAACTGGCTAGAGCTAGATATATCCTCCAAAAAGAAGTACAAAAACTTTATAACCAGCCATATACAACATATGTCCGACAGGCATAAAATTGATGATATTTTTAAGGAAGGTTTATTCGACCACGAGGTTGTTCCATCTTTTAGTACATGGGACAATATTCAGTATGATTTGCCAGAACCATTGCCTTTTTATAAAAGACTCGATTTCTTAATTGGTACTACCACTTTGTTAGTATTGCTATTAGGATTGGGCTTTTACAGTCAGCAGTATGTCTTTAATATAGATATACAGCCTAAAATAGATGCCGAAATTGCTACAACAACACCTATTGCAGCAACAACTAATAAGGCAACTGTTGGAACGGAAACGGTAAAATTGGTAGATGCGACTGGACGTAATGCGAATGCAGCAGTAAATACTTCCTCAAATGCAAGCACCGATTTATTAGCAAGTACAAGTGCAGACTTAAACGCTAAGGGAAATCTTACTGCTAATACAGTTGCTAGTACAACCCCTTTAAATTCTCTGGAGAAAAATAACACTTCGAGCAAGTATAGCAATCAAAAAAGTAATGTAGCGATTGCCAACTTTGTTGCTGAAGAAACAGTAAATGCGAATGACAAGCATACCAATGGATTAGTAATTACAAGCAGTCCTTTTGTAGCAGCTACTACCAAGCAACCCGTTTTAAAGGAAGACTTAGCATTACCTGTTAAGGCTAAAAACGAAAATGGAAGCATTGTACAGAATATAAGTGTTGTTGATACAGACAAGGAGGCAGCTATAGCTATAGCAAGGACAGATAAGTCTATTGTAAGTAATCCGTTAACTACGCTGGTAATACCTAATACAATTACGACTGTTGATTTAGTAGCAAGCATTGATAATAAAAATATTGAGCAAGCATTTTTGCTAACAGATGTTTCCGCAGATTTACTAGTTAATAAACAAACTACTTTAAGTCCTCAAATAATAAATAATACAACAAACATTGGAACAGGTTTGTATTTTAGTACTTTTGGGGGAATTAATAATACGTGGATTGTAAACAACGAAGCTTTAAAACCTAGTGAAGACGGTAGCGAATTATCGTATAGATTAGATTTTGGTGCTGCCTATGGTTTTGCTTTAGGATACGATGTAACCGATAAATTTGGTGTAGTTGTAGAATGGATTGTGAACTCCGACCAAGGGCAAAAATTTGATTACCTAGCACATGGCGTTATTAGAAGAAACACCGACATTAGCTTAAAGTATACTTATGTGCCAGTAATGTTAAAATACCGATTAACCAAAAATGTAGGAGCTAATCCTAAACCCGTTTCTATTAATTGTTTAGCAGGTGTGCAATACGGCGTATTAAAATCTGCCGAAATTCCGATAGACAATCCTGTAATGCAACACGATTTATACAAACGAAATAGTTGGGGATTTGTAATGGGTGTTGACTACGACCTGCATTTATCAAGCAATTACTATGTTTCTTTAGGAGGTAGAGCAAGCATTGCAACTTCTTCTGATGGGTTTAGCGAAGTTCGTTTTCCAGGAAAAAACACCTCCAATAATATCTTATTTGGCTTGCGAGCAGGTTTGAATTATCGTTTTGCTCGTTAAAAAAATAATTTTTTTGTTTAGGAATTATTAAGAAAGTCATCCAATTAGTTTTGGATGACTTTTTTCGTTTTTTAGGAACATGCTCTTTTGGGTTACCTAGCTCAAATCTTCAAAGCTTTGGTTAATGGTATCTTCTGTAGAACGAAGCTTTTCTCTACAAAACTGCACGAGCACAGAAGCCCGTTTTACCTTATTTTCTAAATCATCAATGCCTACCGTTTCATCTTCTACAGCAGCTACTAAAGCTTGTAATTCGGTTACCGCATCATCGTAAGAGTTAATGCTATGAGTAGTAGTTTTTTTCTTTGCCATATATCATATCTATTTTAGGTGATTAATTATTAATGGTAGAATAACTGTAAATTAGCCTAGGTTAGTATTCAAGAAAGTGTTTTTTTGTTTTGTTAAATTTCGTATTCTAGGATAAGCTTTTTTTTCATTTTTTGTGTTCCTCTTTTTATCAGTAGTTTTATTTTTTTTCCTTCCTTTTGGTTAAAGAAACCATAAATTTGTCCTAGGCTAATGACTACATTGCTTAAATTACCTATTCGCAACACTTCATCATTTACTTTTAAGCCTGCTTTATCAGCAGGAGAGCCTGGGCGTACCTGTGTGATGGTGTAAGTATGGTAATCTAATCCAGATGCAGCAATTTCTAGGCCACTTGCATTGTAAGTAAATCTTTTTTTATAATTATTATTTTTTTTAAGGAATAATCGTTTGCCATGATAATCAATTACCACTAAAAAACGACGCAATACTTCTGCGCCAATATTGCCATCGCATTTTATTTCTTTCACATTAATTTGTAAAGAACTACTATCAGGATAACTCGTGATAACTTTATTTAAGGTGAAATTACCAATGTGTATTTTAGAAACTCTTGCTAGTTGACCATAAATGTCGCCACTTAAACCTCTACCTAAATAAGCTGGGATATTATTATCAGGATGCGGAATATCTAATGCTGGATTAAAAATAGAAAGGCCTTGTGTTGCTCCCGTATCAATTAATAACTTGGCCTCTTTTAGTTCTTTAGCATAATTGTTAATTTTCATTTTTATATAGGGCTTGCCTTGTATAATTTCGAGTGGAAACGCTTGCATTTTTCTTTTGGGCTTGTACTTGTTGGGTTTGGTGAGGGTAATGTATTCCTTATCGTAGTTAATTTCTACGACAAATTGTTTAAAAAGTTCGTTGCCAATAATGCCATAAACAGGTTTGCCAAATATTTCTGAAAAAGAGAGTATGCCTTCGGGTAAAATGAGCATGTTTAAGTTATGCCCAACAATACCTGGAATAGACATCGTGAGTCCTGTAGCTACTTGGGCTTCTATTTCCTTTCCTTGGCCAAGCCCACGTACTAGCGTTGTTCGAGTATTTTCTATATGCATAAACTCACTTAATACAGGCTCGGTAAGTATGGTTGTTCTAGCACCCGTATCTAGTATAAAATTAATGTTAATAGAGTTGTTTATTTTTACAGGAAGTAAAATTAGGTTGTTGTGGGTTTCTATGGGAATGGTAATAGAGTTGGAATTACCTATAATTTTAAAACCAATGGGCTGGTTTTTAGCAGAAAGGGGAGTAGGTGTACTGACCAATATAATAAACAAACCCATTAGTACAATACAAAAGCTTTGTATAATTGGTAGCAAAACACCAAGACGATTTTTATTCGGAATAAGATTTAAAAGCATTGTCTAAAATTAACAAATACTATAGAACCTTGCAAATAATAAATGTTAAAGCGAATTTTAATGTCACCTTCTTACCTAAAGCTGTTTTTTCTAAGCCGATTAAAACTGTTAAGCGCACTTTGCATACAGCATAGCAATACAAAAGAAGAAAAGAATAATACGGAAAACAATTAATTGCTTATGATTCATGACCCAAAGAATAATTTCATTAATTTAAAATACGAGTAATAGCACAAAAAAATATCGAACAGCTAATGAGCAATATCGTTAGCTGTTCGATGGTTGATTTTTTTTTGTCACTTTCAATTAGTTAAGACTAGCAGTTTTTTAAAGCTTCTTTTACTGCATCAAAGTTTGGCAAATCGCCAGCCGATGCTAAAACCTCTGCATATTGTACAACACCTTCGGCATCTATTACAAAAGCCGAACGTTTAGCTACGCCTTTTAATCCTAGTACAAAATCTTCGTAAAAGCTATCGTAGGCTTGTGCTGTTGTTTTGTTAAAATCAGATAATAAGGGAAAATTAAGTGTTTGTTCGGCTTTAAATTTTCCCAAGGTAAAAGGCGAATCAACAGATATAGCTACAACGGATGCATCTAAGTCGTTGTAATCGGCAATGCTATCACGCATAGTACATAATTCGGTGGTACAAACACCTGTAAAAGCTAGTGGAAAAAATAGTACCACTAATTTTTTTCCTTTATAATCACTTAAAGAAACCGCTGCTTTTTCGGTGTTTAATAAACTAAAATCTGGAGCTTTATCGCCTATTTGTAATGCCATTTTTGGTTAATTTTAATGTTTAAATTGAGGGGGCAAAGGTAATAAAAAAATGACAAGTTTATGGAAGTAAGGTACACTTTTTTAGTAGTACACA
>JAHDBT010000248.1 GCA_020630215.1 Bacteroidota bacterium | reverse complement strand
ATTGGGAAATAGAATAAATTAAATTGGTGGAGGTTATTTTTTCTCATTCACTAACATATGGTTTTTGTAAAATATAGGCTATGTATTGTTGTATTTTTCCATGACATTACTGTTACCATACTAAGCCTATTTATTAATGTTCCTAACTAGGCTTTGTGCTAAAACAAATAAAGTTTAAAGCCAAGCATTTTTAGTTTTTGCTATTAATATGGTATATATTTTAAATAAACAAATTGGGTTAGTTGAAGGAAAGAGAAAATAAATGCAAATTTTAAATAGGATACCTAATGCTAGTGCAAGCTTTAGCAGCGATTGTTTTTTTTTTGTTAAAATCTTAATCGTTATTTGGTTTTTGTTCTATCTACATTTAACATAAGCACTAAATGCAGTAATGTACTAGTAATCAGGTAAATAGACCTATTTGACCTGACAGCCAATTTGTGGCTTATTTAATATTATATTGAAAGGAGAAATGGTAAAAAAAAATTAACAAAAGACTTTTTTTTTTGTAGTACTTTTTGAATAATTTTATGAACAATTATTTATGTTTTATAACGAAACTTACTTCAAATTGCTTAGAGAGAATGGTTTTTAAGGTTGCACAAACAAAATATTTTCAAAAAAAAAGGAATAAATTTCCATTTAAATGACCTTTTTTCATTATTTTTGAAAATCTCAATAAGTTATGACAAATAAGCATCAACTGTAATACTAAAAGCTTAACTACCTTCTTGAATAGATTTGCCCACTTATTATGCTAGTTTTCTATAGTTTAGGTATGATGATTTAAAATATATTGTAACTTTTTTAGTTATGTTTCAGTATAATTAATTATGTTTTTAGCACCCTATAATAAGCTATAAAAAGTATATCCCAGCTACCCTCTTTCTAAAACTACAGCATTTAACTTCGAGCTGATATGACCTAAATTTTATAAAGTAAGTTTGCACAAAAATAAGCTATGGCTTGATTTTTGGACTTAGCAGGTGTAGAAAGTAGTTAATTGTTAAGCTATGAAAAAAATATTCTTCCTATTCTTCCTCTTTTCTTTCTTTTTAAGTGTGCAAGTGCTGCAAGCGCAAACACAACTTTTAAAGCGGGCAAACGATGCCTATGAGCAATTTGAGTTTGCGAGAGCCATCGATCTATATCAAAAAGTTTTAACGAAAGATAAGAAAAACGGTGAGGCGCTCGAAAAACTAGCACACAGCTATCGTTTAACCAACAATATTAATAAAATGCCTTTTGCTTACAAAAAGGCAATTCGTTATAACAAAAATAAACCCGAATTACAATTGTACTATGGATTGGCTTTAATGAGCCGAGAAAAGTACGAGGAGGCTTTATTGGTATTTCAAGAGTATATTAAACTAGTACCCGACGATAGCAGAGGATGGTCTTTTATAGCTGCCTGCCAAAATATCGATCAGTACAAGGAAAACGAAGAAGGTTACGAATTAAGTTTACTACCTATCAACTCCGAATCATCCGATTTTGGACCCACCTTTTTTAATGGCGGTTTAGTTTTTGCTTCTGGACGTACTGAGAATGTGTTGGAACGCAAAAGTGATTGGACGGGCGAATCGTTTGTAGATATGTACTACACCTCCATTGAGGATAAAGGATGGACCGTACCTGCTAAATTAGATGGCAAAACAGATATTGCAGCGCACGAAGGACCTGGCGTTTTTAATGAGTATGGCACTATTATGTACTTTACTCGAAATACTAAAAAAAGTAAAGCTAAAAAAGTAGGGTCGGCACACCTTAAAATTTTTAAAGCTAAATGGAAAGACAACAAATGGGTTAACTCGGAAGCCTTAAATTTTTGTAGCGATAATTATTCGGTAGGGCATCCTGCACTAGCAGCAGATAACAAAACCATTTATTTTTCGTCGAATATGCCAGGTGGTTTTGGCGGTAAGGATATTTACAAAAGCGAATTTAAAAAAGGTAAATGGACTCGCCCAGAAAATTTAGGCGAGGATGTAAATACAGAAGGCGATGAAATGTTTCCAACCGCACACCGAGATGGTACCTTGTACTTTGCCTCTAACGGCTTAGGTGGTTTAGGTGGCTTAGATGTGTTTATGGCAACGCCACTAGGGGGAAAGTTCATGGTCGTAAATGCAGGCGCACCTATTAACAGTTCTTACGATGATTTTGGCTTAATATTTAGTCCCGACCCCGAACACAGCTTAGGTTATGTAGCTTCTAATCGTAAAGGTGGTAAAGGTGGCGACGATATTTATATGGTTACTAAAAAGAATGCCGAAGCTGCTACAATTATGGCACACACTTCGGGCAAACAACAAGTAAACGCCAAAGATGCTACTGAAATAGAAACGGAAGCAATAAACGCAACTCCTGAAAAAGAAGACTTAGCAATGGTAACAGAACCTATTGCAACAAAACCAAAAAATAAAACAAAAACCAAAAGTAAAAACAAAAAATCGAAAACTAAAAAGGATAAGATATCCAACAAAATAAATAACGAAAAACCGAAGTACAAAGCTAAAATATTTGCCAATAAAAAAGAGTCGCTTAAAGCAAGCCAAAAAGAATTAGCAGAAAAACAAGATGCAGTTAAGGACGATATTAGCGAGATTGATAAATTTTTAGGCTATAAAATAGATGAGAATGGCAACTATATAAGTCTTGAAAATGGAAAAGTAGATAAAAAATCTAAGGTAAAAACGCCCAAAAATACTACAACAATAACCCAACCTGTTACCGAAACAGCAACCGCTATTGAAAAAGGGAATAAAGCTTTAGAGTCTAAATTATTGTCTAGAGCAGAAGAAGAAGAAAAAGCAGGAATCGTAAAATACCAAGAAGAAGCTAGGATAGAAGCCGTTAACATGAAACGGAAGCGACGAAGGATAGAAAAAGAACGCATTTTGGTTTCGTCTAACCTAGAACTGTCGATGATGTTATTAATACCTGAATACGAAATACCAAGCGATTTAAAACTGGTACTAATAGGCATTGCCCTAGATAAAATTACCAAAGAACCCATCGCAGCAGCAACCGTTACACTAGAAGAAATTGGTGCATCTACAAATACCGAACAACGTTTTAGTACACAAGCAGATGGTAACTTTTACTTTAAACTCGAATCGGAAAAACGCTATGTCTTAAAAATGCTTAATGTAGAAAATATAGCCGAAGATTCTAAAGAAATTTCGACCATTAATATGCATGGGTCCGAAATTTTACATGCCATGCTAGAAGGTACCAATACCCGACTAATACCACAATCTAACAGAAGCCGTAGCAGAAGTCGTAGTAGTGGCAGCCTCTATAAAAAAGGTAAAAAAATTGCCAGTAATAAAACAATAAAAAAAGACGACGAAAGAGCATATAATACTTTTAAAACCTATGAATCGCCAGAAAGAGCGAAGCCTTCGAAAAAAGCAAAAACTAGAGTAAAACACTATATTGACGAACCAGAACCTACCAACGAGTTGAGCTTTAAAGTGCAAATTGGTAGTTTTAAAGTACCTAGTACCAAAACAAGTAATTTTTACCAAAAAAAGTTGGGCAGCCCTGTACGTACCGAACTTAATCCAACAGGAGGCACTCGTTACATTACTGGCCACTTTAAAAGCTTTGCCGCCGCCGAAAACTATCGCCAAGAATTGATTAAACGAGGCTTAAAAGATGCTTTTGTTGCTGGCTATATTAATAATCACCGAGTTGAATTACCTATTGCTAAAGTAATTGAGTTTTATGGTTCTAAGTAAATGTATAATAGCGCATACTTAAGAAATAAATAAGACCAGAAATAATAAATACAAAAAAAATCAAAGCCTGTACAAACATATTGTTTGTGCAGGCTTTTTTTTATGCGTTTATTTTTATACATTTGAAGGGGCTAACCAAACACCTCACTTTGGTAGCACAGTAAGATAACAAATACACCTCCTAATTTCATCTCCTCCAACCCGATAATGCATATTTATCGGAGAAAATTTTCTTTTTACAAATTAAGTTGTTTTTTAATTGCGAAAGCTTGTTTTACACAAGCTTAGACGCATTGTATGGCCCTAAACATACTCTTTTTTGTTTTTTCTAAAAACCATTAATTATGTATTTTAAATTAAAACCAACAACTAAAAAAAAAATCGCACAATTTTTTAAAACTAAAACCAATGTGTATGCCATTTATTCCCTATTAGTGTTTAGCCTTATATTAGTAAGCACCATACCTGTTATGGGACAAGGAGTGTTTTTCGGCCCTGCACAAATTATTGAAGAGGAGGCAACAGTAATAAGAACTGCCGACCTAGATGCTGATGGAGATATAGATGTAGTTAAAGGTGGAGATAGCCTTTTTTGGCAAGAGAATGATGGTACTGGCAATTTTGGAGATAAACAAGTTATTGATGTTTTTGGGGGGGGCTTCAATACCATAGATATAGGAGATTTAGACAATGATGGCGATATGGATATTGCGTATGTTTATGCAGCCGAAAATACGGTTGTCTGGTATGAAAACGATGGTGCGGGAAATTTTGGAGAAGCTTTATTAGTATATGAAAATATAACAGGGGAATCTGATTACTTAAGCCAAATTTTTATAGCAGATTGGGAAAATGACGGAGATAATGACCTTTTTGTAAGCAAAGACAGTGGAGAAGTATTAGCATGGTTTGAAAATGATGGGACAGGAAACTTTGGGGAAATAGAAAATCTTTTTATTTCTGAATATAGCGGTAAGTATTATTCAGGGAATTTAGATAACGATGCTTATCCAGATTTTTTAAAAGGTAGTGGTAATCCTTATATAGATACTTATTTTGTAGGCTGGAGAGATTATAATAGTTTGGCAGGACCAGATTTTTCTACGATTGCTGAAGGGGATGTTTTTTTGGATGTAATAAGTACAGGAGATATAGATAATGATGGTGACCAAGATTTTATTGGAAGTTCGAGTAATGGGGTAACTGTTTGGTATGAAAATGGGGGATCGGAAAATTTTGGATCTGCACAACCTATTGATGGCGCCTATACTTCTTTCCTATATCCAGCAGATATAGATAATGATGGAGATATAGATTTTGCAGCATTAGTAAGAGAGGGAGGGTCACTCTTATTACCTAGTATTACCCATGTAAGTTGGTATGAAAATGATGGAAATGGTAATTTTACCAATTATGCGATTGGCAGCATTTCGGGAGTTCCTAATGGACTAGAAGTTGTAGACCTGGATAATGATAGTGATTTAGATGTTATTATGAACGCAGGTTCTACAACAGCTTGGTTTGAAAACCTACTTATTTCGTCAACACTTGAGCTAGAACCCCCACTCGCCACCTTCACCACAACTCCCACACCCACCAACGACACCCTCCACGTATGCAGCGGCCAAACCATCCAATTCCTCAACCAATCTCAAAACGCCAATAACTTTTACTGGGATTTTGGCAATGGCGATAACAGCACCCTCAGTAACCCCAACTACACCTACAACGAAGGCGGTACCTATACTGTAACCCTCGCCGCCCAAAATACAGGCAGCCCACAAAGTATTGAATGCGAAGCCGATGCAGGCTATGCCGTTTTTGGAATAGAAGGAGGTTTTGGAGGTATAAGTGATATGAATAATGGATTAAATTACGAACAATTATACCTCGGTTTCGATGTAGATGGAAACTATATTTTTGGAGAAGAATCTCCGTTGACTATATATAATAATAATGATGTAGAAGAAATTGCAGTTGTTAATTTTCTTTTTGAAGAAGTAACGCCTGATACCACTACATTAGCCAATTTAATGCAACAGTTAGAGGAGGGCGCATGTATTGATGTAGACGTGTATAATAGATGTGCATTAAGAGGATACCATCCAAGCCCTTTTTATGATGCTACTTTAGGAGGTTTTTTGATTAGGTTTGATCCTCCTACCAATAATTGCACCTTTAATTATCCAGTAGCTTATACGGAGCCAGGCTTTTTTCCCTTTGAAACTATTTCTTTTCTTTTTGATACAGGATCGCAACCGTTTAATTTTGGTGATACCATTAGAGTTTGTTGTGCTAATGACCTAGTAGCATCAGAATGTTGTAGAGAGGTGATTATTCCTGACGAACCGCCAATGCCACCACTAAGTGCTTCCGCCAATCCGTTAGCCCTAAAACTACAAGGAAACGACGACGAAATATTAACAGATACCGCCACCCTCATCATCGTAGTATCACCAGATACCGCCCCTGACATCACCTGCATCAGCACCGTATGCCTCAATCAAACTCAACAATACAGTACCTCCGCCATATGCGAGGGCTACGAATGGACCGTTGAAGGTGGCGAAATCCTAGCAGGGCAAGGCACACCCGATATTACCATTCAATGGACCACCGCCCCACAAGGCATTCTCACCCTAGCAACCAATTGCCCCGAAAACGAATGCGGTGAGGGCATCGCCTTTATCCCCATTATTGGCCCTAGCAGTCAAATCAATGGAGATGTAAATGTATGCGCTAACGAATTGGTCAATTATGCCGCCCCCTTTTTAGGCAATGGCACTAATTATTTTTGGAGCATCAACCCGCCCGAAGCAGGGGAGGTGGTAACAGGGCAATACAGCAATATTGTATCCGTACAATGGAGTACACAAGCTGCCACATTATCACTTACTTACAACAACTCCTTTTTAGGTTGTGATGGGGAAGCTGCACTAGATGTTGTCATTAAATCGGCTTACGAAATAGAGCCTGTAGCATCCGTTTGTGTGAGCAATTCGAGTACCATCAGCACCAATGCAGCAGGGGAGTTTAGTTGGGTCGTAACGGGTGGCAGCATCCTATCAGGAGCAGGCAGCAATAGCATCGAAGTAGTTTGGGAAACCGTAGGTAATGCAAGCGTAAGTGCTGTACCTTTAAACACCAACTTATTTTGTAACGATACCACCCAAATCAACATAGAAATACTAAATATTCCCGAAACACCGAGTATTAATGGAGCAGCATTTATTTGTCCTTCCCAAAACTTTTTATACCAAGCTTCGCCTGTAGCCAATAATGCTATTTTTACTTGGCAAGTAATAGGCGGTACTATCTTATCAGGACAAAATACATTCGCCATTAGCGTAGCGTGGAACGAGCCTCCGCCATACAGTATTTCGGTAATACAACAGTATGGAAGCGACCAAAGTTGTGCTTCTGAAGTGGCAACTTTAGCCATTGACTTATTGAGTAGTGAAGCCCTAGAAATTAGCGGTGCCGAATTTGCTTGTGCAGGTGCTAGTGAGATATATCAAGTAAATCCTGCCCTAGAAGAATTAAATTACCAATGGGAAATAAGCCCTAGCAATGCAGGGCAAATTGTAGCAGGACAAAACACATCACAAGCCACTATAGCATGGGGCAACGAAGGGATTAGCACCGCAAACTTAACACTAACTGTTTGTGAACAAACTGCTACTACCGAAGTCAATTTTGCAGCAAGTCCGCAACCCATTGTTTCACAAAACGACACCCTATGCAGCAATAACAGCGTAGCAATTAGTGCAAACGATGCCAACGGATTAACCTACAGCGAGTACTTATGGCAAAACGAAAATGGCGACACCCTATCAACAGATGCATTATTAGACTTGGATAGCGAAGGCGTTTTTACCTTCACCGCTACCAGCGAACAAGGCTGTACAGGAGCAACTGTTTTTCAGGTAAATCAATATACCGCTCCCGAAGCCATTATACAAGGACTAGGTACTTATATTTGTATTGATGAGCCTGCCTTTGTCCCTTTTTTAGCTGTAGATGGTACCAACTACGCTTTTGAATGGCAACAAAATGGCAATCCTTTAGCGGGTGAAAATAGTCCTTATTATACCCACAATGTTACCGAAGACCCTGGCACTTTTCTCTATCAATTAGCAGTAACCGATACCAGTAATACCTGTACTACTTTATCCAATATACAGTTTATAACCCAACTCGACTGCACCACCGACACGCTTCCTAGTGAGCCAATTGATACCAGTATCATTATTCCTCCACTTGTACTACCTTGCCTCCCGCCCTCTACCGAACACCAAGTTAGTTTTGAATTAACAGAAGGAGAGGAGTGTAACAAAGCCAGTATTACCAATACCTCGACAGGCGATTTTTTAAGCTTTGAATTATATTGGGGCGATGTAGCACCTATTACCTTAACAAGCGAAACAGCCAGCCATACTTACGAAGATAAAATAGGCTTTGTTCCCATTGGTTTAGTAGGCACTTTTATTCACCCAACACTAGGAGATACTTGCACCATTCTAGTCGAAGATTCCAAGCGCATTCCGTTGATTGCCCGTTTTGATGTAACCGAAGCCTGCCTAGGCGAAACTTGGCAATTTCAAGACCGTTCCTACTACCTCCCCGATAGCCCCATTACCGAATGGACATGGGATTTTGGCGATGGCAGCCCCGAAGTAACAGGTACTCAAATTGCCCAACATGTTTACACCGATGCAGGCACTTATAATGTCCATTTAACCATTAGTGATGGCAATTGTACTGCTATTCATGAGCAAACAATTAATGTAGCTGCTGTTCCTAGTGCCGACTTTAGTTTTGAAGGAGGATTTTGTGCATACAACAGCATTCAATTTATACCCGAAAATGTAAATGCTACTGCCTACACATGGGATTTTGGCGATGGCACTAGTAGTACACAAGCCTCAACTATTCATCAGTACGCAACAGCAGGTACCTACGAAGTTGGTTTATCAATAATAAACGATAGTGGTTGTTTATCAGAAGTATTTACCCAAAGTATTGACATCGCCGAATCAGTAGCAAGTGCCAACATTAGTGCAGAAAGTACTAGTGTATGTGCAGGCGATACTGCCCTATTATATGCGCCCGAAGGAGGCGAAAACTACCTATGGTCAACAGGGGAGGAGGGCGATAGCTTGGTGGTTACCGAGGGAGGTAATTATTGGGTACAAGTAACACAAGCCAACGGCTGTTATTATCAATCAGAACCCATAACGATTACCCTTAACCCTATACCCGATGCGACCATTTATCCTAATGTGGATACCTTGGCATTTTGTTATCCTAGCACAGAAATTCGTGTAAATGAAGTGCCTAATGCCCTATATGAATGGAGTACTTCTTGGGTAGAAGAGGATTATGTGCCAGTACATAATTCTGGTATGTACAGTGTAACCGTTACCGATACGCTTACTGGCTGTTGGAGTAGAAATGCCATTATTGCACAAGAAAAATTTGCACCTAGTCAGCCAACAATAAGTGTAAGCAGTTTAAATATTTGCGAAGGAGAGAACCTCCTTATCACGGCTTTATCTGAAGACCCAGATACTGCGGAGTTTGAATGGCTAAACGGACAAACAGGCAATCAAATTAGTGTTAATAGTTCAGGTACTTATGGAGTAATCGCAATTAGCGAAGATGGCTGTAAATCCGATACGTCGGCTACCGTATTTATAGAAGTAATCCCTTACCCAGACATTAGCGTTTTTCCTGTAGGCTGCTACGAAATATGCGAAGGCGACCCCATCACCCTAGCCCAAGAACAAAGCAACGATTTTACCTACACCTGGTACTATAACGACGAGCCAATAGACAATGCCACCACCAATACTTACACCCCAACCACCAACGGCGATTACTGGGTAGCCATCACCAACTCCCTAGGCTGCACCGACAGCACCGATTTACTACAACTCGAATTACTAACCGATTGCTCAAGCATTACACTACCAGTTAATTTAGTGGATTTTACAGGCAAAGTAACCCCCAACGGCAACATCTTAAAATGGACAACCGCCAGCGAATACAATTGCGCTTACTACACCTTAAACTGGTCGCCAACAGGCACTAATTACCAGCCCACTTCTAAACAAGCAGGGCAGGGGACAAGCAGTACCCAACAACAATACACGTATCTACACACAAGTAAAGCCCCGATGAATTACTACCAACTTTCTCAAACTGATTACGATGGCAAAACCCACGATTTAGGAACTGTTGTACTGCGTAATACAAGCAGTAATAATTCCCTAGCCGTAAGCATTTTCCCCAATCCCAACAATGGTCAATTTTCTGTAGTACGAGCAGGAACGAGCGAGGAGGAGCTAGATTTGAAATTGTATTCTGTAGCAGGGGTGTTGGTTTGGGAAGGTAATTTATCCCCCAATAATTCTTCCATAAATGTAGCGGAGGATTTAGCAAGTGGCGTATATTTATTGGAGGTAAAAAATGAAAAAGGAATGGAGGTTTATAG
>JAHDBT010000247.1:6574-10288 GCA_020630215.1 Bacteroidota bacterium | reverse complement strand
AGAAGCTCCTGCCGTAGAAACACCTGCAGCAGATACGCCGCCTACAGAGGGATAAACCCCCACTTACGATTTTTAAAAACGACCAATTTATGTTAAGTCGATTCGTTTTAAGTATTTAAATTAATCTCGAAAATTATTAAACATGAGTGCAAATAAAGAAGTACGGTTTTTGACCTCCCCCAAATTTGGGCATCAAAAGAAAAAGTATTGCCGCTTCAAAAAAAGTGGTATTCGATACATTGATTATAAAGACCCCGAATTTTTGAAAAAGTTTTTGAACGAACAAGGTAAAATTTTACCTCGCCGCCTAAGTGGTAACTCGCTTAAATACCAGCGTAGAGTCGCTCAAGCCATTAAAAGAGCGCGACAAGTTGCGCTATTACCTTATGTAACTGACCTTTTAAAATAGTTTTGAATCATGCAGATGCAAGTAATATTACTTAAAGATATTGAAGGCTTGGGCTACGAATACGATGAAGTAACCGTAAAAGGTGGTTACGGACGTAATTTCCTGATTCCTAAGCGCATGGCAGTTGTAGCTAATAGAGCTAATCGCAACAAAGTAGCAGAGTTGATGAAACAAATCACCTCTAAAGAAAGACGATACCTAGCAGAAATTGAATCGGTTATCGAACGTATCAAAGCACGCCCTATTCAAGTAGGGGCGAAAGTGGGTACAACCGAGAAAATTTTTGGTAGCGTAACCAATGTTCAGTTAGCAGATGCCATTAAAAAACAAACAGGCGTAGAAGTTGACCGTCGTAAAATAACAATCCCTGAAGAAGTGAAAACTTTAGGTACTTACACGGCCAATATCCGTTTTAGCGAAGAAAATAACTACGATATTGAATTTGAAGTAATTGCGGAATAATACTGGTTCGCAATACCAAAAACAATAAATCTATTAATAATCCTCAATACTTTGTTTAGTGTTGAGGATTTTTTTTATTTGCAGTCTGTTCGTCACTAAAAAATAAACAACGCTTTTTCGGGCATTATACTTGTAGCTATTGGTAGTTTGATGCCCTTATTTTTTAAATTTTTACATAAATTAATTCACTTCATTCATGAATAATTTGCACAGATTATTAATTGATTGCCCAGATGACAAGGGCTTAATTTGTAAAATTACCAATGTCCTTTTTCAAAATAACCTCAACATTATTAAAAATGATGAGTATGTAGATAAAAATACCAATCATTTTTTTATGCGTACCGAGTTTGCAGGCGATTTAGATGCAAAGGAATTGGTTAAGCAGCTAAAAAAGGATTTGAAAACGGATTTACGCATTGAACTAAATCCAAATCGCAAAAAGGATATTGTTATTCTTTGCACCAAAGAACATCACTGTTTAGGCGATTTATTAATTCGTTATGCTTACGACGAGTTAAACGCCAATATACTAGCCGTTGTGAGTAACCACAATGTATTACAACCCTTAGTCGCAAAGTTTGGTATTCCGTTTCACTACATCAGTCACCAAGGCAAAAGCCGCCCCGAACATGAAGCTGCGGTACTAAAAGCCCTCGAAATTTACAATCCCGAATACCTTGTGCTGGCAAAATACATGCGTATTTTAAATCCCGAATTTGTAGGGCATTACAACAATCGCATCATCAATATTCACCACTCCTTTTTACCCGCTTTTATTGGTGCAAACCCCTACAAACAAGCCTTTGAGCGAGGCGTGAAAATTATAGGCGCAACCGCCCATTTTGTTAATAATGAACTAGACGAAGGACCAATTATTGCTCAAAATGTAATTGATGTAAATCACCGTTATTCGGCTAAAGATATGTCGAGAGCAGGAAAAGATGTGGAAAAAAATGTACTAGCAAGGGCTTTAAAACTAGTGTTTCAGGATAGAGTGTTTATACATGGCAATAAAACGATTGTATTTTAATTTGCCGAGTTTGTTTTTCTCATTCACTAAGTCCTAACAAGGACATTTGCTCCTAGTAATTCTACTTACTTTTGTTTTACAATACCCACCTATTTATTTATTCAAGCTAAATAAAATAAACATGCAAGATACCTACTATAAGCCCGAAGATTTAAAAAAATTTGGTAAAATTGCCGAATTTCAACCCGATCTAGCTAAAAAATTTTTCGATTGGTATGGCTCCGTTTTTAAGGAAGGCGCATTGTCGCAAAGAGAAAAATCCTTAATTGCCCTAGCCGTATCGCACGCCATACAATGCCCGTATTGCATTGATGCCTACACCGTTGATTCGCTCGAAAAAGGTGCCGACGAAGAACAAATGATGGAAGCCATTCATGTAGCAGGAGCTATTAGAGGAGGCGCATCGCTAGTGCATGGTGTACAAATGATGAACAAGGCTAAGGAAATAATGATGTAATTTCTATGCTTTTAACGTGCTGTAGTACTAGAAAATAAAAGAACAATTAAAAAGGATGAAAAAAACAATCGCTAAAACTTCTAAACGCTCCCTAAAAGGGCTTGGTCATGCTTTATCGGATAGCATGATACAACTAAAAGTACTTAATGGAAAAGAGCTGATAGATACCCAGTTTACCCCCTTTAGCGAACAACTAAAAGCTATGGGTTACCTGCCTTTAAAGCCAACTGGAATAGAAATTTTTCAGATGAATTTGGGTAAAATGTGCAACCAAGTATGTAAGCATTGCCACGTAGATGCAGGTCCCGACCGCAAGGAAATAATGACCAAACAAACCATGGAACGCTGTCTAGAAATACTAGCCGCTACCGATATCCCGACCGTTGATTTAACAGGCGGCGCACCCGAAATGAATCCGCATTTTAGGTGGTTTGTACAAGAGGTACATCGACTAGGAAAAAAAGTAATTGACCGATGTAACCTCACCATCATTTTAGCCAATCCTAAATACCACGATTTACCCCAGTTTTTTGCTAAACATCAAGTAGAAGTTGTGTCATCCTTACCTTATTTTAGTGCTTCCCGTACCGATAGTCAGCGAGGAGATGGCGTTTTTGAAGCTTCCATTAAAGCCCTCCAAATGCTTAACGAAGTGGGTTACGGTATGGAAGGAAGTGAGTTGTTGTTAAACTTAGTTTACAATCCTACAGGCGCATTTTTGCCAGCCGCACAAGCAGGTTTAGAGGCCGATTTTAAACGACAATTAAAACGCAAATTCGATATTGAGTTTAATAGTTTATATGCCATTACCAATATTCCTATCAGTCGGTTTTTAGATTATTTGCTCGAAAGTAATAATTACGAAAACTATATGGAAAAGCTACTGGCAGCATTTAATCCTGCGGCAGTAGGAGGGGTGATGTGTCGCAACACCTTATCTGTAGGTTGGGACGGCTATTTATACGACTGCGATTTTAACCAAATGCTCGACCTCAAAGTAGCACCTACCGCCCACCAACACATCAACGATTTTGACTTAGCTGCACTCAATAATCGCAATATTATACTCAATCAACATTGCTACGGCTGCACGGCAGGCGCAGGATCGAGTTGTGGAGGAGAAACGGTTTAAACTGAATGGCTGAATTGCTAAACGGTTAAATGGTTTTTACCTGCTGGCGAAAAGACTTAATGAAGTGCAAAAAAGGGAGATGTTTATCTAAGTGCTCGACACTTTTTTTGGTAGATAGTAGCGGGTACTTGGTATATAGACGGTTTCGCTTCGCTACACGGCTGTAAAGTGTCAAGTACTTTTCCTTATTGGATAAATATATGGAAAATTAAAATGTAAAA
>JAHDBT010000247.1:0-6474 GCA_020630215.1 Bacteroidota bacterium | reverse complement strand
ATGTAAAACTTAGGTTAAGCAAAATAATTTAGTGATTTAACTATTCGATAATGAGCCAATCAACAATTTCTTCGACTAAAGAAGCCCTCCTGATTTTTATTAAAAATCCTGAAAAAGGAAAGGTGAAAACACGCCTAGCCAAAACTATAGGAGAGGAGCGTGCTTTAACTATTTACTTGTATTTACTCAACCACACCCGCACCATTACTAGCAAATTAAGCAATTGCGATAAGTTTTTATTTTATAGTAATTACCTAGATAATGCAGACGAATGGAGCAATACTTTATTTGAAAAATACTTACAACAAGGCACTGATTTAGGCGCACGTATGCAAATCGCTTTTGAAAAGGTACTAGCAAAAGGATACGAAAAGGTAATGATAATTGGCAGCGATTGTGCCGAGCTAAACACCCCAATACTAGCAGATGCATGGACGAAGCTACAACAACACGATGCCGTAATAGGTCCTGCCAAAGATGGAGGTTATTATTTATTAGGAATGAAAAAATTACCCCCTAATTTTTTTCAAAACATGGAATGGAGTACCAGCAGCGTATACGAAAAAACCATTAAGCGATTAAGCTCCGCAGCACTATCCTACGCCGTTTTACCCACCCTCAGCGACATCGATCACGAAGCAGATTTAGCTAGTTTACCAGATGATTTGTTGTTGTAAAATAAAAGAAAGGTGGAATGCAGTGTAGTGTAGCTAAAGACTTACTATTTTTTTTAAAAATAGTAAGTCTACAACCCTATTCAGTAAATTATTTTAAAAGAACTTTCTAAAAACTTCGTATAACTCCCCTAAAACACACAAGCTAGATACCTCCCAATTTACAATACCAAATCCTACTAACAAAAGAAAAACAGCGCAGCCAAAAAAACTCCGTGCAACCCCGTGAAAAACTCTGTGCGACTCCGTGGGAACCTTAACCTCACTTCACCCCATTTCGCCAATATTCCCATAAAGTGGGATGGCTCCACAAACCAGATTCGGTTCCTTTTAAGGGGGCAATCGTTGTTAAATTATCAGCTAAAATATTTTCGATGGCTTGTTTTAAAAGTGGCAGTCCTTCCCCTAATTGCAATAAAGGATAGGTGGTGAAATTATCTTTTTTGGTAGGCCGAATTAAGGTTTGTCCTAGCACATTTCCCGTATCAATTCCTTTATCTACTAGGTGAACGGTTACGCCACAATGGGGGGCATCTTTTTTTGCCAATGCCCAATAGCCGCCATGCACTCCACGGTAGGCAGGCGTAATACCAGCGTGCATATTTACCCAAATACTTTGTTGTATTTGCGTTTTTGCCATACTTGTCAATGTTTTTTTTCCAATTATACGAGTGCCACTTACCACAACAATACGGGGCTGTAATGCTTTTAAAATTATTCTGCAAGCACTGCTATTTACAGAAGCAATTTGTTGAGTAATATTTGTTGGAATAGCGGTTTTGTTAAAGCCATATTGCGCTTCAATTGCTTGCATTCGTTTTGCAGAGGTCCGTTTTAAATAAGGCACTACCAATCCTTGAAAAGCCACTTGTCCTAGTACGGTAGGGTAGCCTAGGCGTTTGGCTCTTCTTTTTAAAAAAGGGATTTTTGCAATGGGTTCTTCTAGCACAACCGCATTAATATTAAATTTGTTTTTTATAAGGTAGTGATAAATAATGCGAGTTGCATCACAGTTGGTGCCGAGTATAATGATGGGTGTCATTGAGAAAATTCGTTAGTTATGTTTAGTTATTCCATAAAACAAGAAGCGGTAGCACAAATGTATGTATAAACCTACATTTATGTTACCGCTTGCTAAAAAAATGAAAAAATAACAACTCCGAATGGGCAAAAGGCTAGAATAAAGCTTCTAGCTGTTCTGCTTGGCCTTTGCCTTCCCCGCTGTAGTCCATAATTAAGCGCACCGAGGTATCGCTAGGATTACTAACTGGAAACAAATCCAATATTTCTTGTGTTGCTACGATTTCTTCGTATTGCTCTTTGAGGGACGAGTCGCAAAGTAATTGTTGTTCAATGCAATAACTTTCGGCATCATCAACTTCACCATAAGCATAACGAATAAGTTCTTCCTGAGTAATGACTATGTTCATAGGCGTTCTTTTACTGAAATTCACTAAATATCAATTTAAAAACGGGGTTACTTTAAAATTTATTGTTGTGCAATCCTTAAAGTTAAAATTTGCACATTGGCGTTTTATAATTGCATTTATAAAAGCAGGTACATAACGTTAATAGTACTTAGTATTATTATGTAAGGCCTAAAAAAAATGTTGTCTACTAGTAAATACGCTTTAAATGGCTTGTAGGTTACAAATTAATCACATACTTACAATAGCTAAACAAAAGGAGTGGTAAACCCGTTCCCTTCCGTATTATTTTTAAGATGAAATAAAGTGGGTTTTGGTTGTAAGGGCTTGCATAAATTATTGGGAGATTAGAGTAACATTGGGTTTATTTTTACTAAGTTTTTTATTTTAATTATGGATACTATTTTTAATGCTTAAACTAAATTTAGTATTAGAGCAACTAGCCGTTTTTCTTGTTATTATAGATAATTTAAAGTATCTTGTGTAAAAAAAGATTTATGCTTGAGAGTTTTAGTCGAAGCCCTTCAGAAATGAACTTATTCATAACTATTTGGGGTAAATGGAATCCCGCTATATTTCAACCCTACTGGATGGTAAGGCATAATTTAGTAGGAGAAACGGAAGTAGATGATGATGCAAATATTATTGTACATAATAGTGTTACTTCTTTAAGATTAAATTATTGTAAATTTAAGGCTAATCCGCAACAAATTACATTAGAAACAGATCAATTAGCTTATTTCAACCAAACATCAGATTTATTAAATGGTATTATTGTTGTACTAAAATCTATCCCCGTAAGTGCAATGGAGTTTAGTGTTTATACTCATTTTGAATTGGAAAGTCGTAATGAAGTAGATGCATTTTTTAGGAAAATTGCTCCTAATGATTTTTGGATTAACACAATAGACCGTTTTGAATATTCGAATGTAAAGGTAAAGAAACAACTAGATGGGGCATATTCAAATAATGCTACTATCTCGATTTCTCCTTGTCCTAAGTCAAAAAAAATGCTACACCTTAATATTGATAACAAGTTTGATTTTTCTTCGATGGAATTTATTGCAGTAGATTTAAGAAGTATTATAAATGAACAAATGATAGCTTCTTTTAACTACTGTATAAAAACTATAAATGATATAAGTAATGAATTTTAAAAACTGTGAATTGGACATATCTAACTCTGCTGCTCCTTTTTGTAATAATATTTCGCTTCAAAGTGTAGAAGAAGTTGTAAGTCCTTATTTAAAAGAAACTACTTTACCTGGTGAATCAAGGCAACATGCAATGCCTGCAAAATCTAATCATGGTTATAAAAGTAATTTTAAATTAGTTAAGGCATGGGAAGGATATGTCGTAACAATAGATGATAATAATATTACAGCAAAACTATATGATGCAGAAGATAATTCTTATGATATTTACCATTTTGATACTTCTGAAGTTGCACTAGATGATATTAAACTAGTGCAAAAGGGAGCATTGTTTTTTTTATACTTAGGCTATCTATCAACAGGTAAAGGGCCTATTTATAAATCCTCTTATGTAGCATTTAGACGCTTCCCAAAACAACAATATATAGATGATGCCTTAGATTCAATGAATGAAGATAATTACTCTGACATTTGGGAATAGATAAAAAATATAAAACAGCACCTTTACCAGAAGAGTTTGAGTTTTCATTACTTGGTAGCGGTAAAGCTTATGGTGAGTGTATAGTACTACATTTAGGAAATAATAAGTGGGGTATTATTGACAATTGTGTAAATCAAGTTACTAGAAAACCCCTCTCAACACAGTACCTTAAAGAGATAAATGTGCCGCTAGAAAATGTGCAGTTTATCTTATGTACACATTGGCACCAAGATCATATCACTAATATTGTGTCTGTTTTTGAACAATGTAAAAATGCAGATTTCTACATATCTTCCGCTTTGAATTGTAGTGAGTTCATAAATCTATTACATTTTAAAAATAATATTATAAGTGTTTTTAATCCAGCAAGAGAGTTCATTAAATTAACTAAACTGGTAAAGGAAACTGGTAGAAAACTAAAAAGAGTAAACCAAGACCAATGTATTTTTTATGAAACTGTCTTGGGAAAAGATATGAGTGTATATGCATTAAGCCCAACCGACGAAACTAAAAAGCATTTTGAAGAGTCTACAAGAAAACTATTAGAAAACATCCAGTCAGATACTTCTGATATTATTTCTAAGCCCGAACCTAATTTGCAATCGGTAGTAAGTTGCATAAATATAGGCAATACAATGAGCATTTTGTTAGGTGCAGATTTAGAAAATAGTAACCAAAAAGGTTTAGGTTGGAATGGAGTATTAGAAAGCAAAATAATCAAACGGTTTGGGCGAAGCATGATTTTTAAAGTTCCACACCATGGTTCGGAAAATGGGTATAATGAAGATATTTGGGAGCAATTGGTGTTTTCTGTAGATTCTACGCTAGTTACAACTCCCATAATAAAAGGGGATAAAACATTACTTCCAAGTATACCAATGATTCAAACTATTTGTAAGTTTTCTGAAAACTTTTTAATTACTTCCAATCCTTATGTTATAAAAAAGGGAAAAGGTAAGTGGAAAAACCAGAAAATAATAGATGATTTAGGATTGCAAATCTCAAAAATCGCCTATGAATATGGGCATATTCGCATTAGAAAAAAAATAACAGATAATAGTACACTAACAGTTGAAAAATTTGGTGCAGCATTGACCATAAATTGCAATGAATTTTAAAGTAACAAAACTGCTGCCTTATAAAAAATCCTTCCCTAAGAAAAAATCAATTCCTTATCTGCTATTTTTCCACGCCGTAAAACTTTAATATCCCTTAAATAATTCTGCGTCGTTTTCCACGGTGCAGTTGGACCTTGTGAGGGCAATTGAGAAAGCGAACGGGTAATGTATCCCGAATTTAAATCGCTCATAATAGGACTGGTAAGTAGGTGCGGATGATGCTTGGGAACACAAACTTCATATCCTTTTTCATCCATATAATTAATTAGGCGACAGATGTACTCTGCGGCTAAATCGGCCTTTAATGTCCAGGAAGCGTTGGTGTAGCCAATAATGGCGGCGAAGTTAGGAATTTTACTAATCAACACACTTTTATAAACAAAGGTTTTAGATAAATCGAGTAGCTCCTCCTCAATAAAAATTTGTATGCCGCCAATAGGTAGCAAGTTCAAGCCCGTTGCCGATACAATGATGTCTGCTTCTAATTCTTCGCCCGTTTTTAGACGAATGCCATTAGGGGTAAATTCCTCAATATGTTCGGTTACTACAGAGCAACTTCCCTTTTTAATGGCATTAAACAAATCGGCATCGGGTACTAAGCATAGGCGTTGGTCCCAAGGATTGTATTTGGGGGTGAAGTGTTTTTTTACATCGTAATCTTTTGGAAGGTGCTGTTGTACGCCTTTAATCAGCAGTTTTTTCATAAAGTTAGGATAGGCTTTACTCATCTTATAAGAGAAATGAGCAAACATAAAGTTTTTCCATTTAATACAGGGGTAAGCTATTTTATCGGGCAGTACTTTTATAAGCCATCTGCCAAATCGGTCAATGGTTGGTTGTACAGCATAGTAAGTGGGGGATCGTTGTAGCATGGTAACGTGTTTAGCTCCGTTTTTTGCTAGGGCGGGTACTAGGGTTACTGCTGTTGCCCCACTTCCAATTACCACTATTTTTTTGTCGGTATAATCTAAATCTGTTGGCCATTTTTGTGGATGTAGGAACTGTCCTTTAAAAGCTGCTTGATTGTTAAAGCTTGGCAGGTACCCTTTTTCGTAATTATAATAACCGCTACAAGATACCCAAAAATTGCAAGTCAATTGTTCCTTGTTTCCTGTAGCTTTATTTTGAATAAAAAGCGTCCATTTTTTTTCTTTGCCTGACCATACGGCTTTTTCTACCCACCTGCTAAATTGTATGTGTTGGTCAATTCCTTCCTCCTTAGCAGTATCTTTTATATAAGCTAAAATAGCGGGTCCATCTGCTATTTGTTGTTTTTCTTTCCAGGGCCTAAAACGGTAGCCCAAAGTAGCCATATCAGAATCGGAACGGATGCCTGGGTATTGAAAAAAATCCCAAGTGCCGCCCATATTGGCTCGGCCTTCTAAAATGGTGTAGCTTTTATTGGGGCATTCGGTTTGTATATAATGGGCATTGCATATTCCCGATAGGCCTGCGCCTACAAGTATTACATCAAAGTGTTGCATGGTTGTTTTTTTTAGTGGTCAGTAGTCAGATCGTTCGCTTTGCTCTCTGTCAGCGGTCAGAACGCTTCGCTGTCAGTTTCCTGCTAGTGACTCAAAACCTAAGTTCTTGATGACCCAAGCCTTGTCTTTTTTTCCT
>JAHDBT010000246.1 GCA_020630215.1 Bacteroidota bacterium | reverse complement strand
GACGAATTTAAAGAAGTAATGCAAGCGAGTATTAGCGCATTAAATAAAATAGGATTAAATACGCAAAGTAAATTAGCCATTGAAAAATGTAAAAAAAATTGGACAATTAAAGCCACTAAAAAACCTGATTTATTTTTTAACAAAACAGCAATCGACAATTGGGAAATTACTAACTTTAGAACTTTATCCAGAAAAACAAACCAACGTATTTTAATTCCTAATAAAGCACCTGGGCATCAGCACTAAAAAATGATGTAATAGTAATAGCCAAAGAAAAAGGAATTTCCCCAAAAAGAAAATTCCTTATTTTTAAATTTAAATTGGTCATCTTTTTTAGCTTACACCCAAAACCTAATTTTACGACTGTAAGCTTTCCCCCCAGCCTCTACTCTATAAATATACTCCTGCCCCAACAAACCATGATCGCCAGGTTTAAAAGGAATGGTATAGCTATTAGCCGCTTGTACCTCATTTACCAAAGTAACCAAAGGTTGCCCTGCTGTATTAAGTATTTGTACCCGTACCGTTCCTCTAGCTAAAATAGCATACTTAATCAGCATGGTATCTAAATTATTGCGGTCGGGATTGTGTCCTAACAATACAGCATGGTCGCTTGAACTATAGGTGCTGTCGCAAGGCGAAATCAAATCGGGCACTAAATCAAATTCACCACTTAATAGGGAGTTCACAATAACAGGGTCTAAACAAAACCAATCTTTTAAAATCGACGAATAGATAGAACGAAAATCGGTGGTATAACTTTGGTCTTCGTAAGGTACGTTAGAGAGTGCGCCAAAAGTACCTTTAAGCCCGCCCGTAAGATTGCTCGTATCGCCAAATAAAAACAAGGGGGCTGCTTGTCCATGATCTGTTCCATTAGAACCATTCTCGCCAACCGTTCGCCCAAATTCCGAAACCGTCATTGTTAAAACCTCCTCCGATCTGCCCGATGCTGTTAAGTCATCCTGAAATGCTTTAATAGCGGATGATAATTCGGTTAATAAGGTTTGGTGATCGTTGGCTTGGTTGGCGTGTGTATCAAATCCTCCTAAATGTACTAAGTAAATTTTAGTGCCTAAGCTTCCTTTGATTAATCGACTTACAATATCCAACTGAAAAGCCAATTCGTTACTAGGATAATTGGCATAACTAGTTGTTCGGTTATAGGCTTCCTGAATTGTTTCGGCATAACGCACCGTATTATTGGCGGTTTGTCGAGCAAATTTTAGCTCATCACCATAGGCACACTCTGGCACATTAGTAGTACTGTACAGCTCGCCGCTTTGTGCAATTTGGTAAAACTCGGTGGGGTTGTTAATGGTTAAGCCCATATTATTTTCGCCCCCTAAAAACATCAAGTTAGATTTATTGCCAATTTGCATTCCAATAGGATAATTAGCTGGCGCAACGCCATACGCAGGAAACCGATAATCTAAATAACGCCCTATCCATCCCGTATCAAAAAACTCCTCCGATTCACTTGCCGACATCCAAATATCGGTAGACCGAAAATGCGAGTAGTTTTGGTCGGGATAAGCTACGCTGTGTACGATTCCCATTTTACCATCGCCCCACAAACCTTGCAAATCACTCATATAGTTGGGCATTCCATAATTGGTATCTAAAGCAAACATATCTGCCTCTTGAATAGCAATATTAGGACGCAAATTGTAGTAGGTACTATTGCCTCTAGGCACAATGGTATTGAGTCCATCGTTGCCACCATCCAAGTTAATAATTACCAATACCCTATCGTTTTCTGTACTACCCAAAGCATCTAATAAAGGCGAACTGGCCATGGCTTTTAAAGGCGAACTGCCAAGACTAAAAAGACTTCCTAAAGTGGCTAATCCCGAGCTCGCCAAAAAGTTACGGCGGCTCCATTTCTGATGGTCTTGTGCATGTGCCTCTTTACCATCAGACAAACGGGTGCCTGTTCGTTTTTGATTGTTTTGATTGCTACTATTTGTAGAATTATGATTGCACATTATGTTGTATTATTTTTTTTAAATTAGTTGTTGATTGGTTGTAAGTTGGAAAAACAGATCGTGTTCCCACTGAGTTGCACGGAGTTTTTCACGGGGTTTCACGAAGTTTTTTGGGGCTTCGCTACCATTCTCATCCTAGTAAGTACCCCGCATTAAAAATCGCCAGCATATAAAAGCCCAACAGCGAGCGAAGCGAACTTCTGACCACTAAAAAACTAAAAAGCCCCTACAAAACCACTGACCTCTGGCTACTGGCAACTGTCCACTAAAAACCCTAAGTAAGCTGATACTCTGGCAAAGAAGCCAAATAGTAAAACAAGGCTTCCACCTGATTGGCTACTTCCTGCCAATTTAAGTTCCACGAACCATCGTTGTAATAATTTTCGGGAATTGGGCCTTTAAACACACTTATTGCAATGCCATATTCTTCGGGTGTAAATAATCCGTTGGGTAAAACATAATCTACTAGCGAGTTTACCACTAAGTTTACATCGTTAGAGTCGTTGGTTAAATTTTTGGCCAGGTTTACCCACATCGTTTTTTCCGAATCCGATGGCCACCTAATGTACCATTCGTTGTATTGCCAGCGTTTGGTGAGTGTGTTTTCGTTAATCCAATCTCTTTGTCCTTGCCAGCCAGCTACATTTACAGGTTTAAAAATATCCTGCCCTATTCCTGCGGTTGCCCAATGAAAACCTTCTAGTCTTTCGGTATCATAATCCAAGTGCATTTCATGATACATCATTATCATATAATCAACAGGCGCTTTAAATAAATTACCAATATTGGCATCATCAAAAAAGTGTTCGCTTTTAAAAAGCTGACGCAATACGGGTGCAATTTCAAAATCATTATTTTTAAAAGTAGTTGCCATTTCTGCTACAATATCTGCATCTATTTCGTGGCTTATATAAAATTTGTACAGCTTAGTACAAATATATTCGGCAATATTATCGGTTCGTTGGTCAAAAATTAAGTTCACCACGTTATCTGGGTGTTCGGGGTCGGCATCGTTGCGCCAATTGCCCGTTTGTCCAAAAATAGTTTTGTTGCTGTTATCAAAATAAGCCGCATCAAAATAAGCAGGTTCACATTTCCATTTTTCGGTTCTCCAGCCAGTTAAGGCCCTTGCCATTTCTACAATATCGTCTTCGGTATAGCCATTGTCGTGTCCTAGGGTAAATAACTCTAGCAACTCCCTAGCATAGTTTTCGTTCGGACTACCATCTTCGTTTTCGTTGCCATTTAAAAACAACAACATAGCAGGCGTAATGCCCATATAATGAGCAAAGTGCCTAAAGTTTCCGAGGCTGTATTCCTGTAGTAATTTATGATATTTGTAGAGGTGAGCAGAACACTCATAAGCAGGAAACTGTGTAACAAAATGGTTGTGCCAAAACAAGGTCAGTTTTTCTCTAAAACCATTATCTAAACATTCTTGAAATAGTTGGCCTACCCATTCTTTACGATGCGTATAGGCTTCATCACCAAAATCGGTATAGTCATCAATGGGCCAGCGAGTCCAATCATACCAATTAGGACTAGGACTTAGTGGCTGTGCCAATGCATTGTCAATAAACTGATCCACCAAATCGCTAGGGTTCATAGCTAAGGCTGCTTGTATTTGATTGTAATTTGCACCATACGCCAAACGCCTATACAAGTGTTTTACCCGCCTTTTATCCCAGGGCATATCTGTAGTAGGTGTATAAGGAGTTATTGTTCCAGTTGCACAATTCATAAATTAAAATGCTTTTGTGTTTAATGATAGAATATAGTAAGGGGTAGTATATCCCGTAAAAGAGTGTACTCATTTTTAGTACAAAAGGTTACTATAAATCGCATTTTAACACTATGCAAACGACTGTTATATGCTCGTTTTTATAGGTAAAAACATCAAGCTTATCCTTATTTAAAACATATTGTACTGGCTTACCGTATCCATAAAGTATACCAACGTTCAATAACAAACAAAAACAGTTTCTTCTGGGGGAAGCAGCAGTTTTTATAATTCATCTATTCCATGAAAGAGCAATACTTTGTAAAGTGCCTACCATTATGGGTATGGGTTTGTTTATGTTTTTATGGTTTGGGTAGTATACCAACTATTCAGGCCCAACAACTATTTTTTGAAGATTTTAACGACTGCAC
Organism: Bacteroidota bacterium; assembly: GCA_020630215.1. GTDB lineage: Bacteria > Bacteroidota > Bacteroidia > Chitinophagales > UBA2359 > JAHDBT01. Next base: position 6,155 of record JAHDBT010000246.1, on the reverse strand, counting down.
TATTCCAACTAACTGGTCGAGCAATTCATCGGGCAATCCTAACCCCGTATTTGGCATAGGCATTCCTAACAACCCCGAAATTGAAAACAAGGGTGGTTATTCTACAATCGACGGCACTTGCCTTATGTATTTTGACGATAATATTACGGGTTACAATACAATGGGTTGGACCGCTAGTTACTCAAGCCCTGCTTTTGATGCAAGTGCTTTAGGTACTGGCAACGATGCGATTGTATTAGAAATGGATTTGCAATTTTATAGTGGCGGTGATAGTAATTTAAAAGTGTATGTTTTTGACGGCACCAATTACCAACAAATAAAAGAATACAAATGGAATTGGGTTTATGGCGATACCTACGACGAGTACATCCATATTGCCTACGATGTAAGCCAATATGCCAATCCTAATATGCGAATTAAAATTCAATACAGCGATGGCAACACCAATGGCTGGTGGGGCGGTGTAGATAATATTTTGGTTACCCGAAATACTATTTGCGAAAACTTTGATACTTGTGATGTATTACCTACAGGCTGGACAAGCACCGCAGAAAATGGAACCGCTACTTGGCAATTTGGCGAAGATGACGACCGATGGAGTCATACCATGAACCAAAGTTGTATGGCTTATTTTAATGACGATATTTTAGGCGAAACCGCAGCTCCCTCTAAAGTAACCCTTACCTCTCCTGCTTTTGATGCCACTTTTAATGCCAATGTATTTTTAGATGTAGATGTGATGTATAGAGATGAAAATAATTCTAGCCTAAGCATATCTGTATTTGATGGAAACAGCTTTGTTGTAATAGCCAATTATGCAGGCGCAAATGTGGGTGGATGGAGCTACGTAGAAAACGAACATGTTTACCTCGACCTCTCTCCCTACAGAAACCAAGATATGCAAGTAGCGTTTACTTTTGATGATGCAGGAAATAAAGGTGCGTGGACAAGCATCGACAATTTTAAAATTAGAGGATGGGGAGCCATTTCGGATATATGCACCCGTGCCATTAACGTACCTTTAAACGACGATTGTGTAGCAACCATTAACAACAATGCCGTGTTTATGGGACCACAACCTGCCTGTGTGGATTCGTCGAGTGCCGCTATTTGGTACAAATTTACCGCCCCCGCTTCGGGCGATGTAACCATTAGCACCGCTTCCGATTTTAACGATGTACTCACTTTATTTGAAGGCACTTGTAGCAGTTTAAATCCAATAGCTTGTGTTAACAGAGACGAACATGGTTTTATAGGAGAAACACTACCTTACAGCGGATTAACGCCTGGGCAAACCTATTTTGTGCGTGTTAGCGGCGTGCTTTGTGGTTTTGGCGCAAGCGAAGGCAATGTATGTATGCAGGTAACTAGCACCGCAACTACCCCTACTCCTCCTAGCAACGATGACTGTGCTAATGCCGAAGTTTTAACAATAGATGGTGCATGTATCACAGGCAGCAACATCCATGCAACAGCAGAAACAAACGAATCAATTCCGAGTTTAAACAATCGAGCAAAAGCATCGGTTTGGTACCAGTTTACTGCCCCTACATCTGGGGAGGTTTTACTAGATACCAAAGCCGATTTTGCAGATGTAATTACCGTTTACGAAGGTGCTTGCGGCATGTTTGCCGAAGTAGCTTGTGCCGATTATGGCCACTCCTTACACCTAACAGGTTTAAGCAGCGGACAAACTTATTGGATACAAGTAGCCGGCTATTTTGCTACTATTGAGGGTGATTTTTGCATCAGTGCTACAACGCCCCCTACTGCTGCTAGTAATGATTTATGTGGCAATGCCATTAACATAAACGTAGATGAAGCCTGTACCAATAGCAACAACGCATTTGCAACTATTAGCAGTCCATTGCCTAGCTGCGATGTATATCCTAAAGCAGATATTTGGTTTAAGTTTACTGCCCCAACTTCTGGAAAAGTGAGTATTATTGCCGATGCCGATTTTGTATATGTGATGTCTATTTATTCGGGGACTTGTGGAACTTTACAGGAAACCAATTGTTTTTTAAATCCTTCGCCCTGCGAGGGAGCCGTTACCGCAAGCAACCTAATAGCAGGCAATGTTTATTATTTACAAATTGCGTCGGCAAGCAATCCGTTTGGTTATACAGAAGGTGCTGTTTGTGTAGAAATTAAAACCTATGCCAACGATCCTGTAAAAGCTAAAATTCAAGTGCTTTTACAAGGACCTTATCAAGGAAATGGCAGCATGAGTCAAATTTTAAACACCAATCATTTAGTCCCTGCTAGTCAGCCTTACTACAATGCGCCGTGGAATTACAGTGGCCGTGATTGTGTGGCTAGTATTCCTGCCGATATGGTAGATTGGGTGTTGCTAGAATTGCGAGATGCTGCGGATAATAATGTGCTTATTGAACAAAAAGCAGCCCTATTACTCACCAACGGATGGATAGTAGACGATGGACAAGATGGCGTATTTTTTAGCAATGCCATCGAAAACAACAGCTACTATGTAGTGGTACGTCACCGTAACCATTTAGATATTATGAGTTCGGTAGCCGTGCCATTGCCCAACATGAATCCCTACGATTTTAGCAACGACCCCAGTTATGTAATGGGCGGCGCTGCACAAGTAGCCGATACTGGCGATGGCAAATACACCATGATTACGGGCGACATGAACGGCGATGGCATTATTACCGTTTCCGACTACAATTGGTACATTAACGAGGTATCTTTAATTAATAAATACCTCGATGCCGATTGTAACCTAGACCGTGTGGTTACCGTTGCCGATTTTAATATTTACCAACCTAATGCAAGTTTTATTGGTATACCGCAGGTAAGGTATTAATGGGGTTGATTTGGGGTAATTGTTTATTATTTGGAATTTGTAAATTGATGATTGATTATTGATTATTGATTATTAAAATAGTAGTAACCTAACAAAAAGACTAGTGGATAACAATCGACTTTGTTGATTGCTGTTCGCTAGTTTCTATTTTTAGGGTATAGATACCTGCGGCTACATTAGGAATAAGCAAGTTGTTTTGCATTTCGTTTAAGGCATATTTTTGTACAACTTGCCCTAGCGTATTTACTAAATAGGCCTGTGCTTTTTGTGTACTAGGCAATTGTACCGTTAATACCTCATTAGCCCTAGCAGGGTTAGGGTATACTTGTAGGGTATTACCAGCCAAAGCATTTTCTTCTATACTAGTTGGCGTATCGTTGTTCGTATCGAAGGTAATGGTTTCGGTGAGGGTAAAATCGCCCGTACCGTTTGGAATGCGGGCATAGCTGAGATTGTTGAATTGGGTATTAAATTCCATCGCATCAATTACCGTATTATCCTTGTACACCAATAGCAATTCTTCTCCTGCTGAGTTGAGTTTAAAACCTGCATGAAGTCCAGATTCCAACTGTTCATTATCTGCCCAAACAATAAGGGTACTATTGGCAGGAATCATAGCGGTTTCTGGGAAAGCCCATTTTTTTAGCTCGTTGCTATTGTCGGTTAAATAATAACCGTATAGCCATTGGTCTTGCGAAGTGTTGTTGTACAACTCTATCCAATCGGGGTAATCTCCGTTGGGGTCGCTAATGCCTGTTGCCTCTATATTTCGGCCCATAATTTCGTTAATCACTATCTCCCCATACGCTAGGTTGGCTGGCACTAAATTACAAGTATAATTTTCATCCTCTAAGTCATCTTCTAAATACGGAATACGATAACTAATAAACCCTTTAAGGTCTTCTAAATCATTGTTGTAAGCTGGTGGGCCAAACAAGTAATTGGGGTCGGCAATAATCGCAGCTTCTAGTAATTCGCCTGTAAGATCAATTCTAGGAAATAGGCGTTCTTCGGTAAAGTTGCTGTTTAAAATTTCGCAAACATAATTTAGGTACTGTTCCTTAAATTCGGGTACATCTAAAATACGGTCAATTAGCGTTTTATTAGGGTCGTTTAATATTAAAGGAAAGTTTGTTCCCCAACCAAATTCTCCTCCTCCTTCCATAGAAAAATTATAATCCCAAGGAATCCAATGGAATAAACCGCTAACAGGTTCGTGGTAAATGTAAAAATTACGACCATGCTCAATATACGAGTCCCAATTATTAAGCATAATGTCGATGGCCAAAACACGTAGGTAATAGTCTACATTAAATACTTCCTGTATGGCATCTGGAAAATCGGCATTGCTGCTATTATTGAGTACATCCATAAAGTTGATAAAAGCCGTCCAATCGTTTTCCTCCTCATTGGTTTTTAGTGCCATCGCAGGCTGATAGTCACTTGCTTCATCTCCTTCCCAATCCAATTCGCTAATGCCCATGTTTTTATAGAGGTTACCCGTACCATCCACAAAGTTGCGTTTTAAAAAAGTTTTGTCTACTTGTTCAATTATCACATAAACACCCCATAACTCATTGTTAATATACAGTTGTGTATGTGCAGTACGAGGAGCTTTAATGCCTTGGGTTCTAAACAAATTGTGCGCAATTACATCTCGTTGTATAGCAGGATCGCCTGCGCCATTGTTAAGATTCATTTTTTTAATACCTTCATGATTTTGCCCATCCACAAACTCGTTCATATCAATTTTAAACGACTTCTTATTATCACTTTCCCAAAAGGAAGAGAAGCCTTTCATTCTTATGCCTACCTCGCTATAGGTGCTGCCATCAATAGTGATGGTAGCAGGAATATATTCAATGCCCCCTTCTATTTGATTGCCGTCGTAATCAGGTGCGCCTTCCTCATAGTTTTCTAGCATGGTTTGCCAATAGTCTGCATCATTAAAATTGATTTTTATTTCGTGTAATATTTCATTGTTAAACAGGTTATCGCCATCTTCTTGCGCTAAAAGGAGGCTGCTTATAGACATTAAAATACAGGTAAAAAAAAGATAATAGCAAGTTGGTTTCATGGTGGATTAAAATTTAGGTGTTAAGTGGAATTCGTTTATCTACTTTCATTGTTAATAACAAGGTGCTTGCTGCAATAAAAGCGTTGCACCCTCATTTAACTAGATTCCAAATTTACTTATTAAATGCTTATGAAAAAAACACATTTTTAAGCGTTTGTCAACACATTTCCTATTTCCGTGCAAGCTAACAAACTGATTATCAAAATATTAGCCTATTTACAAACCCATTTTTGTATCCCCCTTTACTTGAGTGCCAATATTTTTTCCATTTTATTTTTCTCTATTTTCCATTACAAAGCCCTTTTTTTGTATTGTCTTCTTTTTCTTCATAACACATTCATAACAAGCCATTTATAATAACAACAATCTTAAATTTGCTGCAAAAAACACTCGATTTAATCATTATAAAGCCCATAATTTGTTCTTTTATCCATCTTAAATAGCTTGTACATTTGTGTTGATAATTTGTTTAGGGCTTATTATTTTAGACTGACATCTTTACCAGAAGATGTCGGTCTTTTTCCTACAACAATTACCACTTAATTATACTAAACACCTAAAAACCATGAAAGCTTAAACCCTTTACCTATTCATTTAAGTTAGTTGTACAATTAACTTTTTAGTCTATCCCTTTTGTTTAACCAGTATTTAAAAGAAGATGATAACAGCATCACTCCTTGCAGTTGTAACAAGATACGATGTTGTGCCGCTATCCCCCTTTAAAGATTAGTGACCAACAAAACCATTGCTCTACTGCTTTGGGTGACTCTTTATCGTCTTCTTTTTATTGAATTAAATTGATTCAATACCCTAGAAAATACAATAGAAAAAAATGCGCTCCTCCTAAAAACCACAAGCTTCATAATGGTAGATTTTAAACACTATCGCTATGGAGCTTATATCATTTCTGTCTATTTATTTAATCCTCATCACCATGAAAAAAAATTACACCTTACTACTAACGCTATTTACTATTTCCTTGTGTTCCCTGCTATTTACCCAATGTTTAAAAGAAGAAGATGGCATAACCTATTGGAACCCACAACCCGTTGTTTTTAGCAACACCAATGTATACGGCTTAGTAACCAACAACAATGGCGAACCATTAGGAGGTGTTACCATCACCTGCTACACCAAAACAACCACAACCAACTCCTACGGCCTATTTACACTAGAAGATGCCCCCATCATACAAGGTCGTTTACAATTAAACGCCCAAAAAGAAGACTTCTTTAAAAAAATACA
>JAHDBT010000245.1 GCA_020630215.1 Bacteroidota bacterium | reverse complement strand
TAGTTGTAGTAACAGATGCCAACGGTTGTACGACCTCTTGTGATGTAACGATAACAGAACCTCCAGTAGAAGATGCCAGTTTCAGCTACGCCAATACCAGCTATTGTACTAGTGATGCCGACCCAACACCAACGATAACAGGATTAGCAGGCGGCGCTTTTAGTAGTACGGCAGGCTTATCTATTGCTGCTACAACAGGGGAGATTGATTTATCTGCAAGTACCCCTGGTGCATATTCGGTAACTTATACTACTAGTGGGGCTTGCGCTAATTCAAGCACTTTTAATCTAACCATTAATAGTTGCGCTACTTGTGAGATAACTGCCTTTAACATCAGTTCTACAACAGAGTTATGTGGTAATACAGGTACTTATGGGGCAACCGTTACTTGGACAGGCGGCCCAGATGCTTCTATCAGTTTAACAGATGCCAATGCAACAAGCATTACAGGCGATGATCCTGCTACGGTAGCAAACGGTACAGCTACTTTTATTTACCCTATTGGTACAGATGCCGATATAGCGATTAACGATAGCGAAGGTTTATGTACATTTGCTAATTTAACAGCTACTTCGCCTACCGCTAGTATCATAGATTACCAGCCTATAGAGGGGACTTGTGACGACAGCCCACAAATTACCTTGCCACCAGGCTATACTTGTGCATATACCTATTTAACGGGTACCTTTGCTGGTGGAACAGGAACGGTTTCCTCAAGTGGCGCAGCCGTTGCGATGTATCCTGCTGGCATTGTAAATGGAGATAGTGGGGTAGTAGAATTTACCATTACAACGCCTTGTGGTAGTACAGAAGTAGTTCAGGTGAACTTTATTTGTGTGAGTTGTGCTGCGAATAGCGGTACTTGGGGGCAATAAGAAAATAGATAGCCCCAATATAGGAAAGAAAAGATAGATTTATTAAAAATTATGGTTTATATAGCCCGTGCTTTTTTATTGAAAGTGCGGGCTATTTTTTAGAAGGGAGAAGAGGAGATAAAAAAATGCCCCAACTCTAAACAAGCTAGGGCAATCTATAAATGGGTTAATATTTTAAAAACTAATAGTACTTTCACATCCACGCTACTACGGTGAAGCGTAGCGGAACCGTCTAAATACCAAGTACTCACTACCAAGTACCAATAAAAAACTACTCTTCTTCCGACATGTTGTGAAACACATTCATTACATCCTCATCTTCTTCTAATTTATCTAGTAGTTTAATTACATCTTCTTCTTGGGCTTCGGTTAATTTGTTGGTGTTATGCGGTATGCGTTGTAGGCTGGCGTTCATCGGTTCAATACTTTTTTCTTCCAGGCCTTTTTGCATATTGCCAAAATCCTCGTAAGCCGTATAAATTAAAACCGTATTATCTTCTGCTTCCGCTTTAATTTCATCTGCGCCAAAATCAATCAATTCTAGTTCTAATTCTTCTAAATCCAAGCCTTCGCCTTTAATGGTAAAAACGCCTTTACGAGAAAACAAAAACTCTAGCGAACCTGTTTTTCCTAGCGAGCCGCCAGTACGGTTAAAATAACTACGTACATTAGCTACCGTACGAGTTGGGTTATTGGTTGCACATTCTACTACAACAGCAATGCCATTTGCCGCATAGCCTTCATAAGTTATTTCTACTAAATCTTCTTCCGATTTAGACGAGGCTCTTTTAATTGCGCCTTCTACTTTGTCTTTGGGCATGTTAACCCCTTTCGCATTTTGTATAGCCAAACGCAAACGAGCATTCGTACTCGGATCAGGGCCACCAGATTTTACCGCTAACGAAATTTCTCGACCTACTTTAACAAATGCTTTTGCCATTGCGTCCCAACGTGCCCTCATCTTATGCTTACGACGTTCAAATGCTCTTCCCATGATTACAAATATTTAAAATCTTCTTTTTATTTTCTTTCCTTCCTCTATAAGTGAATAAGAAAAAATAAAAAGAAGTATTACTGTTAATGTCTAAAAAAATACCCACAAAAGTAAGGAGATAATGGGACTTTTTAAAATTAGGTATCAATTATTGTGCTAAATAGAACGCTGTGTTGCTAGGATTGAGTGGGGAAGGAGCAGATTTTTTTCAATTGAATAAATATAACAAGGAACTTTTTACCCTCCCCGCACAGTTACATACACAGCATTGCGTAATAAACAATAAGCGATGCAAGGAAGTAAACCAAATTTTAATTTTGTTAACCAATTATCATGACTAGTAATAATTTATTAAATGCCTTTTGTAGTGCCAGCTTTAAGGGTGGGCAGTACAGTAACGGCAGTCCCATCTACACCAATATTTATTCCTTAAATATTATTTGGAGTAGCTAAATATACTATTGCTAGTTTTTGATTTTATTTTTCGACAATTTTATCCAAAGGGAAAAGTTTGGGTTATTTTACAGCGGTGAAGCGAAGCGGAACCGTTCAAATACTAAATACCAAGTACCCAATACCCAGTACTAAATTTCCACCGTCAATAAATCAGCCATAGCACATTTAGCTGCTCTCCTTAATTTCTTTCCTAAGAAAAAAACATCAGCTATGGCTAATAAAATAAAACGACAGACGGTAGCGTCTCAAAAAAAAATGGAGGAATATGCATTTCGTTCGGCAATTAAAGAAAGCCGACGATTAAAGCGACTATTTAAAAGTCCAAACAAAGTACTCGATGCTATTTATCAGCAACGAGTAAGCGGACCAGCTTTGCCTCCTAATAGCGGGTATCAACGTTTATATTATGTTTTTAGAGATTTACCCCGCCAACGAAAAGTGGTTTTTTACGAATATTTAAAAATTATTACAGAAAAAGGCGGCGGACGCTTACTAACAAGCCACAAGCACGTAAACGCCTTGCATAATATTTTTAATTCTATTGGATCATGTGCAATGCGTCCGCTTAACGAATGGGGCGCAAATAAAAGCCGAGACCTAGATAAATTTCTAGGCACTTTACTACGCCACCTTTTTGTGGAATACGAAATGCCTGCCTTTATGGATAAGGCATGGACATCGAACAATAACATACACATTGGTTGGTACTTGCATTTAGGGGTAGGACAAAACCTACGTACTGCTTATGAGTTGCCTTTTACCATTAGCAAAAAAACAGCGCATTGTTTTATGTTCGCACCTAACTCTTTAAGCATTGTACAAGCTTTAAGATGGGCGCAAGTGAGAGCAATGAATGGTACAACAGATATGGCTTATAATATTGCCACTACTATTTTAAGCGAACAAACCGATGCAACTGCGGAGGATTTTTGGTTCAGCGTAATGCGATTTTTGGTAAAGCACGAAGCCGCAATTTCGCTAAACCAAGTCAACCCAATTATTGATTATTTATACAGCAAAAAATGCTTGCGTCGTTCGGGACAATTAGCAGGGGAGGTGTTGCCGCCAGAACAACCTAACATTAGCATGAAAGGACGTACCGTAGCCACCTTGCTAAAAGCAATGGAAGAATGGCATGCAGATATGGCACGTAACCCACATCTGTACCAGTATATACAACGTGGAGGACGGGTAGTAAATGAACAAGCCAACGTACAACGATACTGGACGAATAACAAAGACTGGTGGAAAAAATATACCCGTAAATGGTCGTCGTTTGGTATTAGACAATTTGATTATATAGAGGGAACAGGTAACAATAAAAAGGTGTTTAATATTAGACATTTAAAAACAGCGGAGGCTTTGGCCAAAGAAGGGCAAGCCATGAATCATTGTGTTGGTTCTTATGCTTTTAGATGTGAAAATAATACCTCGGCTATTTTTACCTTACGCCTAAGTTCCCGAACCGAAGGATTGCAAACATTGGTAACCATTGAAGTAAATGCCGATAAAAATATTGTGCAAGCTCGTGCTAAAAGCAATAGAGCACCTAGCGAATTGGCAAAGCGAGTTATCCGTTTATGGGCAACACAAAATGGATTAAAAATTACTTGTTATACCATGAATCGGTAAAATTAAACTTAAAAATAGACAGGGGAGTAAATGAAAATTTACTCCCTTTTTGTTTTTTATATAGGAATGATTACCTTGAAACATTTCGGTACGGTTTTCGTACTTATTTAAGATAAAGCAAGAAGATTTAGCTAATTACTTTTATGCAAGTTAAACGTACTAAAGATTTACAAAAACAATGGTTTTATCAATTGATTATACTAATAATTTGCCTAGTATGTCAATTGCAAGCTAGTGCAATTATAAATATTTCGTCCCCTAAAAACTGCAACTCACTAAGCCCCATTATTAATCAACTTTCAGGAGAGTTTAACAAAGACCAAATTAATGCCACTATAGAGGAAGTAGAACAACTTTATCACCTTAGCGATAGCTTAAAATGTGGTATTGTGGTGAAAGCCATGAATTTATTAGGCTATTATTATTACAATCAATCGAATCTAGTAGATTCGAAATTAATTTTAGTAAAAGCAGAGAAATTGTTTACAAAACAAAATAGTTTTGACACAGACTATTTTATGAACCAAAATTATTTAGGGCTAATAGAAATACTTGCTGGTGATGCGACCTTAGCGGCACACCATTTTAAAAGATGCGAACGTATTGCTAGAGAAAAACAGGATACTGCCTTGTTAGCTTTAGCAAATTTACAATTAGGATTAGCGCATTTAGAACTTGAGGAATTAGAAGACGCAGAACAATATTATGAGCAGTGTTTGCAATTTAATAAAGCCATTAATAATAGCGAACATGAAGGCTATTCTTACCAAAATCTAGGACGCATTTATTTAATGCAAAAAGATATAGCAAAGGGGCTATTATATGTTGATAAAGCGAATGCTGTTTGGGAGAAAACCAATAATCTAAAAGGCATTTATTTTTTGCAGCCTATATACGCAGATATTTACGAAGGACGAAAAAATTATACAAAGGCAATCCAGTGCATTGAAAGAGGAGTTGCACTTCATCAAAAAACGGGAATTACTATTAACCTTGATTTGCTCTATTTTAAATTAGGTCATTTATATTACCTCACCAAAAATTTTGATAAATCGGCGGAAGCCTATAAATCTGCATTGAAAAAAACCGTGCGTTTTTCTAAAGAAAATCAAGAAGAAATTGTAGAACGTTTAGTAGAAATTTATTCTAGGAAAAATGATATGCAGGGGTTTAAGGAAATGATTCTTTCTACCATTGCAGCAAATACAACCATCCTAGAATTAAACGAAATAAAAAGAGACCAATTAGTTAATAGTGAACAAGGTTTAGATACGGAAAAAGAAGAAAACGAATTATTGAAAGCCGACTTTATGCGTGAGGAAATTAAATTAAAAGGCATGAGTTTTTTCGCTATTATATTGTTTTCCTTATTATCGCTTATTTCTTTACTTTTTTATTTAAAACACAGAGAAAATAAAAGGCGACAATTATTACTCCTAGAAATTAACGATCAAAAAAACGAATTGGATTTTAAAAATAAAGCATTAGCAAAATCCGCAGCAACCATCGAGTCGCAAGTTAAACTATTGGAAGGTAAAAACTCCGAATTAAAAAACTTTGCCTATGTTGCTTCCCACGATTTAAAAGCACCTCTCAGAACCATTACCAGTTTTACCCAACTACTACGCCGAAAATTAGGCACACCCGATAAAGAAATCAACGAACTATTGGGCTTTATAGAATACGGCAGTAAAAACATGAACGAATTAATTACCAACCTACTCGATTATGCCAAATACGAAGGTTCTAAATTAAAAATTCAAGCCATAAAACCCGATGAACTATTAGAGGTAGTATTGCTAGAATCTAACGCTTTAATTGCAGAGAAAAAAGCAACGATTGAAACGCATCATAAAGTAGATACCGTTTATGCCGATAAAGTGTACTTAAAACAAGTAATGACCAATTTAATTAACAATGCCTTAAAATATGCTAACCCTCAAATACAACCTGTAATTGATATTGAGTTGACAGAAAATACAGATAATTATTTATTCAGCATTAAAGACAATGGCATTGGAATTGAGGAAGATTCAAAAGAGAAAATATTTAATATGTTTCAGCGTTCAAATGGTAGTGAAGGTGTGGAAGGTACTGGTATAGGCTTGGCTACCTGCAAAAAAATTATTGAATTACACCAAGGAAAAATTTGGGTGGAATCGAAATTAAATGAAGGAGCTAATTTTAAATTTTCTATCCCAAAAATGGTGCTTCCGTAGAGAAAATTCATGAATTTTCTCTACCTCATACCTCCCCCCCCCCAAAAAAAAAATACTATAAAAACAAACAAATGCAAACCACCACCACCCAATATTTATTTATCTGCTATGGCAATTCGTGCCGCAGCCCAATGGCCGCCGCCCTAGCAAAAGTACAATTAAAAAAACTAGAACAAACTGCCTATATTGATAGTGCCGGAATAGCCGCTTCTAGGACCGCCGCTAGTGAAAATGCGATTAAAGCCATGCAGCATTTATTCCAAATTAATATCCAACAGCACATCCCTAAATCCGCAGCAAATTTAGATTTAAATACCTACACCCACCTCATCACCCTCGATGCCTACATCTACCAATATTTCCAAAAAAACTACCCCCAACACCTCCCCAAAATCACCCCCTGGAATATCACCGATCCCTATCAGCAAGATTTAGCCACCTATCAACAATGCGCCCAGTTGATTAAAACAAAAGTGGAGGAATTAATTGGTAACAGCTAATTCCATAAAAAAGCGAAAGCCACTTATTAAAAAGTAACTTTCGCTAATGTTTTTGTTTGTGTTTTTCGAGATTTTATGCTGGCGTAATTGTCTGAATTTGGATAGGCTGGATGAATGGATTTTTTGGATGCTGACGTTAATAAGGAAAAAAAATAAGCATCTAATTTAGAATTTCCCAGTCGTTCATCTGTAGAGAAAATTCATGAATTTTCTCTACCCCAAACCCCCAAATCGTTAGCATAAAAAAATCAAATTTCAAGAACCCAAAATCTCCCCATCACCAGCAGGTAAATAAATTTTAAATCTTCGATCCTAAATTTTAAATGAATCCCTCCCATCGTCAGCAGGAAAAGATCAAAATTCAAACCTCCATAACGTCAGCATATCAAAAATTTTAAATTTTAAATCTTCGATCCTAAATTTTAAATGAATCCCTCCCATCGTCAGCAGGAAAAGATCAAAATTCAAACCTCCATAACGTCAGCATATCAAAAATTTTAAATTTTAAATCTTCGATCCTAAATTTTAAATGAATCCCTCCCATCGTCAGCAGGAAAAGATCAAAATTCAAACCTCCATAACGTCAGCATATCAAAAATTTTAAATTTTAAATCTTCGATCCTAAATTTTAAATGAATCCCTCCTAATGTCAGCAGGAAAAAATCAAACCTCAAATTTCAAGAATCAAAATTCAAAAATCTAAGACTTCTTCTTCCAACCATCTCTCAAAGCAACCGTTCTATTAAAAACAAGTTGAGCGTCCGTGCTATCAGGATCAACACAAAAATAACCTTTTCGCATAAACTGAAACCTATCACCAGCCTTCACCGATTTTAAGCTCGGTTCTAAATAAGCCGTAATGGTTTTTAGCGAATTCGGGTTGATAAATTCTAGGAAATCTTTTTCTTTATGTGAATCTGGTGCAGGGTCGCTAAACAGGCGGTCGTAAATACGAACATCGGCGGTAAAAGCGTGCGGAATAGACACCCAATGCAACACCCCTTTAGCTTTAATGCCACTCGTATCCGAACCGCTTTTACTACTAGGATGGTAGCTACAATGAATTTCGGTTACTGTTCCATTTTCATCCTTTATAAAATCATCACAAGTAATAATATAAGCTCCTTTAAGGCGTACATTTCTGCCAGGACCTAAGCGGAAAAATTTCTTAGGCGGGTCTTCCATAAAATCTGCTCGTTCAATATACAGCTCTCTCGAAAAAGGAACCGTGCGGCTGCCCATGCTGTCATCTTCGGGATTGTTAATGAGGGGCAAGTCTTCGGTTTGACCTTCGGGGTAGTTGGTAATAACCAATTTTACAGGGTCCAGCACCGCCATTACCCTAGCAGCCGTTTTATTCAAATCCTCCCGCACACAAAACTCTAGTAACGAAAAATCAATAATGTTTTCTCTACGAGCAATGCCTATTTTTTTAGCAAATTTACGAATAGCGGCAGGCGTATATCCTCTACGGCGCATACCCGAAATGGTAGGCATACGAGGGTCGTCCCAATCATTTACATGCTTTTCTTCTACCAGTTGGCGCAGCTTACGTTTACTCATCACCGTATAGTTAATATTTAGGCGAGCAAACTCAATTTGTTGTGGTCGGTACAATTCCAACTCCACCAACAGCCAATCATATAAGGGGCGATGTACTTCAAACTCTAGCGTACAAAGCGAGTGCGTAATACCTTCAAACGAGTCCGACAAGCCATGAGCAAAATCGTACATAGGATATACGTTCCACTCGTCGCCAGTGCGGTGGTGATGGGCTTTTTTGATGCGGTAAAGCGCAGGGTCACGCATATGCATATTGGGCGATTCCATATCAATTTTAGCACGTAAAATACGAGCACCTTCCTCAAACTCTCCTGCCTTCATACGAGCAAACAAATCCAAATTTTCGGCAATGCTGCGGTCTCGGTAGGGGCTGTTGGTGCCAGGCGTATTTACATTGCCTCGCATTTCCCGTATTTCTTCCGAAGTAGAATCATCCACATAAGCCTTGCCTGCTTCAATGAGTTGAATGGCACATTCGTAGAGTCTATCAAAATAATCAGAGGCATAAAACAGGCGGTCTTCCCAATCAAAGCCCAACCATTTTACATCATTCATAATCGAATCCACATATTCCGTCTCTTCCTTTTCTGGATTCGTATCATCAAAGCGCAAATTGGTTTTGCCTTGGTATTTATTTGTTATACCAAAATTCAGGCAAATAGATTTTGCATGTCCAATATGTAAATACCCATTCGGTTCTGGCGGAAACCGAGTATGCACCCGATTATCGTATTTTCCCGACGCATTATCCGCCTCAATAATCTCCTCAATAAAATGCAAAGATTCTTTTTCCGTGTTAGCTGTTATTTCTGATTTGCTCATTTGCTCGTGTTTTACTTGTTTTAGGCATTAAGTTAAATGGTGTTAAGCCCATTAACTTCATTTACTAGGATATAGTTCCTGTAAAGCGGTGCAAATGTACGCAATTTGTGGGGTTTTTGGAAGGAGAGAATGGGTGCGGAGGGATTTTTGTTGGGGGGTGGGGGATTTTAAGAACCGTAAACAACATTTTAAAACTGGAAACTAAGTATTATGAGGAATAGGGGTGAAATAAAAAGTTGTATAATTAGTTAACTTTTTATACCTTTGTTGTTATAAAAAACACCTACTATGCCTTGTATAAAAGTAATAGATGCTATCAAATTGTATATCTATGCTAGAGACCATAATCCACCGCATTTTCATGCAATATATGCGGAATACGAAGAACTAATAATAATAGACAGTTTAGAAACCTATATTGGGGCTATTCCTAAACGTCAACGCAGAAAAGTAATTAATTGGGCAAGTCAACATCAAGCATTTATGATGGCTAGATGGAATGAATTAAATCCCAATTTAAATCGTTAATACGAGTACCATGAGAACAATAAAAAGAATTATTAAAATTCATAAAATAGAAGGCTACAAAGTGTTTGCCCTTTTTAGTAATGGCGCATCAAGAGTAATTGATTTTAAAGCACTATTTAAACAATGGAATATTGGCCCTGATGATAAAGAATATTCTTTGCTAAAAGATGTAAAAGCATTTCAACAAGTAGCGGTAATAGACGGTACTTTTGTTTGGGAAAACCTACCTATAAAATCGGTAGATGAAAATGGACAAGCCGTTTTTTATCCTTACGATGTAGACCCTATTGTGATGTATGAAAACAGCGAAGAAGACGAAGCTAGAAAAATAGAAATAGGTTTAATGATAAAACAAGCTCGTAAAGAACTAGGCTTAACCCAAGCAGAACTAGCTGCAAAAAGTGGTACGTCTAAACATTATATTTCCAGAATAGAAAATAATAAATCAGGCATTGAATTAGCAACCCTTATTAAAATTATTGAGGGCGGTTTAGGGAAAAGATTACAAATTAGTATTGTGTAAAATTGATATTTATCACCGTTTAACAATTTGAGGAGTTGGGTTAGTAAAAAAACGCCTTGCTAGGGAGCAGAACCGACCGCATTTCCATACAAAATATGCAGCGTATGTAGAAGCTATTCTTACACAGCAATGCAGTAACCTAATTAGTGCTTGACCGAAAAAGGCTAAGCCATTAACAGTTAGAGTGTTAGATTCTGTTTTAGATAAAATTTTTATTTTT